>NZ_QPEX01000034.1 GCF_003335505.1 Bremerella cremea | reverse complement strand
TAGAAGACATGCCCCGGCGACTTCGGCAAATCGGTCGAAGCAACCCAAGCCGCCTGAGCTTCACAGCCTCGTTTTCCTAAAGCCATCATCCATCCTTTGCAATGGGAAAGTCTTGCTGGAGAATAGCCGGGAGACGAGGGTTTTTCAACGGGCTGCTAACGTGGCCGAGCCAAATGCCGCCTAACTAGGTCGGTTCTCCATCATCTGCTCGCCCCCACCAATCCCTGTCACGATCCAAAACGGAAATTCTCACCACTATCTGGATCGTAGCCGATCCTACGCTCTTGAGAATTCCCGCCAAGAGGGATTGGGGAAAGAAACGCTGCAGGCATTCACACGGGCCCCTTCTGGATAAATTGAACCAAGCTGGCATAGTCACGGCTCAACTCAATCCAGTGTGATGCGTGGTCAATGTCACCCAAGTAAATCACCCGTGGAATTGCTGTCCGATAATCCAATGCTATCGGACTATCTGGCTCCGCTTGACCGATAATCAGTGTCAGCCTTCGGTCCACATCACCAGGGACAACGGAGTTGCTCACTTGTCCCAAGTAATACTGTGCAGCGTCAGATTCCCAAAGCTGATTGGAATCTTGGATTGCTTCCCGCCCAAATAACTTTGGCAGTGGACTCTCAACGCAATTCAGCATTGTCCTAAGCCGATTCAACTCATCGTCATTCAGTTTTCGCCCACCTGATTTGAGGTCGGCGACAAGCTCGGATGGTAATTCTAGTCCATTGATGTTCATTGAGCTGAGTAAGCCCTTCTTCCGGTTGAAGCCTCAGTTGTATCAAGGATTTGCTGGCGAAGATTCCCTGAAACCGTTCGCCCAGGGAAGTTGGGATTCGGAATGTTCACTGACCCAGAGTTGAATCGAACACCGAAATTTCCAGCGTCATCAAGATCCATGCTGAAACCGAGACGTTGTTGGTATTGCTGCCAAGCAATTCCGATAGAACTCGATTGACATCAACGTGTTCGCCTGCCTGCTCGACAAGATTGAGAGGTACACCGCCATTGGCAATCTTCGTACAGGCTTGCGAAGCATCCACGCCTCCGGCTGCAGCGTGTAGTCCGCGACGACCGTGCCGACATCGTCCGTTTCCTGAGCGATGTTGTCGGCGCCCCAGCGGTAACGAATCTCTTCGGCCCCATCATCCTTAGAAACCCGCTTCTGGTCGGTCTTTTGGGTGACGATGCCGTAAGTGTACGTGACGACGTCCCCCTGGTAATTTTCGACCTGGGTGACCTGGTTTTCGTAGTCCCAGGTCGAAGTGGTCAACTCGCCCAGCGGGCTTTCGATTTGCGTTTGATTGCCATCAGCATCGTAGGTGAAGCATAGGCTTTCAGCTTAACCATAAGAAGCAGTCATCGAACTGTCGAAGATGAAACCGTTGCCACGAGATTCAACGGTGAACAAAAGCTTGAGCAAAAGCCAAAGCCGCCGCCGTCAGGCGTGCCGGTGTTCAAGCCGTGGAAGCCTGCTCAACCGGCCAAGCTGCAACCCTTCAAACCCGCGAAGATGGTGATGCAGAAGCCGACGGCCTCATTCAGCAAACCAACGCCAAAAGGCATTGCCTCTCCCACCGCCGACTTCATTTGACACCTCGTCTGCTAAAGACGAATTACCCCCCTGCTCATTCCTCTCCAGAAACGTTGTGCCCAAACCTCGAATGAACGGTTCAAATGCATCGGCCACAACAATCATGTGGTCATTCCATGACTCACTGTGTTTGAACACGGACACAAGGCCAGCCTTGCAATTCAAGAGCACTGCGTAAGGGTCGGAGTTTGCGATCAGGAGCAGGTCGCTCGGTCGTGCTCCCGAACCCCACCACGGATATTCATTTGCAGAACCATCTTGATTGTTCTCACAGAGCCAAGCCAAGAAATCTCCCGTGTTGCAAAAAGCGATTGGCCCTATTGTGAATCTACCAAAGTCGAAACGTCGTAACATCGACTCGAATTGTTCAGGAAGAACGGTATTCAACTGATGCTGGAGATGCTCAATGTCCTCTTTTGTGACTTCCGAGGGTAAGAGTCGAAAGCCTGTCAACATCGGTTCTAGCGGAAGGAACTGGTCATCCAGCCGAGTCTGAATTTCTGTAATTTCAAGCATGGAATTCACTGTAGCTCACTTTGTATGCCAGATGCCACTGGAACCAACATGTGTCTTTCGGGGAACGGGAATCGCATATCGACCGAAATCGACATGGTGATGAATGATCACGTCGCCTTTGAACGGAGCGTGTTCAGGAAAGACCTTGATCCATTCGTCATCGATTCGTGGCGACACTTTCAACTTGTCGTAATTCTCAATCAGGTATCGATTTGGAGGCCTAAAAGGTGTCAGGACTCTTTTCTTACCGCTCAGCCTGGGATATACTATCCAAATGGGAAGACCAAAGCGAGCAGACGAGGCGGGCGGTATTTATCATGCTTTGAATCGGGGCAACGCTCGGGGGGCGATCTTCGATGAGCCTGATGATTTCGACGCGTTTGAACGCATTTTAGCCGAGGGGCTTTTGCGGTACCCGTGCCATATTTTGGCGTATCAGTTGATGCCCAATCATTGGCACTTGGTGCTCCGCCCGACGGCGGATGGGTGCATGAGCGATTTTTTGCGGTGGGTCACCCTGACACACACCATGCGGCGGCACGCCCATTGCCAAACAGCCGGCGAGGGGCACATCTATCAAGGCCGGTTCAAGAGTTTTCCCGTGCAGGACGACGGTCACTTCCTGGCCGTTTGCCGGTATGTCGAACGCAATGCCCTACAGGCAGGCCTCGTTGCCGCGGCCGAAGATTGGAAGTGGGGGTCGCTCGCCAGTTGGTTGGCCGGGCCTCGACGGTCGCCAAAACTTCTCACATCATGGCCCATCAAACGGCCTGGCCGCTGGAAAGACCGTGTCAACCAGGCGATGACCGAGAAAGAGATCGATGCCATCCGCCACGCCATCCAACGAGGCTCCCCCTTCGGCGACCCAGACTGGACCCAATCCACAGCCCGCCGCCTGAACCTGGATTCAACCCTCCGACCACGCGGCAGACCGAAGAAGGTAAGCCGATAAACGAGAAAAAGAGTCCTGACACCTTTTCTTAATTGACACCTTTTCTTAATCATGAAGTACGTGGATGTAGCGAGTGACCTTGGGGTCAACGTAAAGTATTGACTTCCCATCCGGTAATGCCCTTATTTGAGCCAGTGTCCCAGGATCTAGCACTCCAACTTCCTCAATGACAATAAATCCACGTTCTTCTAAAGCGATCTTCAGGCTCTTATATGCCTTAGAATCTCCGATTAACTCATCTAATATCTTAATTCCGGTTGGAGCGTTATTTAGATCATCGAATCGGCTGATCAATTCTCCGGCGAAAGCCAATTCCTCTAGGTCTTGTAACCGCTTCGTACCCTTCGCGACATCGACACTATCATCAATCACCTCCGCCAGCTTCACTTCAGACAAGCAAGAAAAGGTGTCAGGACACAATACTCGTTATCAGGCTTGCTTTCTTGGGTCTAACGAGGGGAGGCAACCGTGTCCTTCCATCTTTTCTTCTTTCGTCTAATGTGCAAACCGCCATGCCCTTATTTTGGACCGAGTTCGTTAGGCGGAAGGGCATTCACTCGTTCCTGCCATGACTTCAGCCGTTCTCGTTGCTCGGCGGGTAGCTTTGCTGAATTACTCGCATAGTATTGCTCTCGAAGTTGCATGGCCAACATATCTTCGGTGGCAGGCGCGGCGACGCTGGCGTATACCTCCACGAGAGCCAGTTCAGAGAGTTGCCGAATCCCGCTGTGCGGATCATCCAACAGCGGAAGCATCGCTTTCATTGCGGCTGTTCTCTCCTGATCGGATAGGTCACGAAAAACGCTGCCCAAATAGTCAATGGATTCCGCACGTATTGCCGTGACCTTATGTTCGCAACCTTGCTGAAATACGGCATGCGACCATTTATGGCTCCAATGAAAGAAATCGATGGCGTAGCCAGCGATGAACGGATCCGGATCACGCGATAATTCTCCGATCGCGTCATAAACATGGTCAGCAATCTCACGACTACGTCCGTCTTCGCGATAGAAAGTAATCGCGTCAAGGGCAGCATAACGTAGAACTGGCTGGGGATTCCTGAGCCAAAAGTTTGCGCGCTCTGTTGAACTGTTGATCTGATTAACAACACGATCTCTGAACTCACTCGTATTCTCCCTGAATGCGTCGAAGGAAATCGATGTCGACCGTGTGTATGACCAATCATTTTGAGGGCTTTGCTGGAACGTACCAAGGGTTCGCCTGTAGTAGAGGACAGGGTGCCCTTGAACACTGTGAAGGCCATCGCTCAGACTGAGATCCATCAATTGGTAGCGTTGTGCCTCGATGACCGTCCGATCTGCTTGCGAATTCTCTGTGTGATACAGAAAAAAAAGTGCTGCCCCTCCAGCTATCGCCGCCGCAAAAGCAAGCAGTCTTTGCATCAGCAATGGATTGCGATGTCTATCGCTAGAATTCTGGAGCATTGTGGTCGATCCTGTGTCCAATGTGAAAAAAATGTGGCGTTGTTTTCTGCTCCGACATTTCGGCGATGCCCACTAGGGGCAGAGCGTATGGCCTGCGCCAATACCTCGGCTACTTTTCCTGTTCCAACCTCTATTTTGGCGTCCGCGAGCCTCTTTCAAGATAGGTAAAACAAGAGATTACCTTCCCCTGCCAGGGCAATCAACTCGCTTAACGCGCGGCTGATTGCCCTTATTTTTTGCCCTGCCCATCTATGCGTTTTATGCATAGCACACATAAGCAGAATGCATTGGATGTATTACGAAGGGAGGCCCATAATTTCCATTGTCGAGCGTTCGATCTTGAGCGTTGCTATCGAAATACCACCTCATTGTTTGGAGAGCCCATGCCGATCTTCACCCAGTTTAAACGCGCATTGGCGAGTTGTGCGATGCTTTGCTTCGCTTCATCCGCCTTTGGCGACGACGTTCGTCTCGCCCCCTCAGGCACATCCACCGCGAGCAAGTGCCCTGTTACCGGTGCGATTAACTTTTTCACCACAGCAGCCGCTGCACACACCTCCGAACAAGAGAGCCCCGAAGCAGAAATGGATCACAGCAAGCGAGGCACCACCAACCGCGATTGGTGGCCCAATCAGTTAGACCTGAGCATCCTGCGCCAAAACGCCCCCATGAGCAATCCCATGGGAGATAAGTTCAACTACGCCGAAGAGTTCAACAAACTTGATTTGGCAGAAGTTAAAAAAGATATCAAGACCTTGATGACCGACTCGCAAGAGTGGTGGCCGGCCGATTATGGTCATTACGGCCCGCTGTTCATTCGCATGGCCTGGCACAGTGCGGGAACCTACCGCGTGACCGATGGTCGTGGAGGTGCTTCGGACGGTACGCAGCGTTTCGCTCCTTTGAACAGTTGGCCTGACAACGCCAACCTCGACAAGGCTCGCCGCTTGCTTTGGCCGATCAAGCAGAAGTATGGCAAGAAGATCTCGTGGGCCGACTTGATGGTTCTGACCGGCAACTGCGCCTTGGAGTCGATGGGCTTTGAAACGTACGGCTTCGCTGGCGGGCGAGAAGATGTGTGGGAACCGCAGCAAGATATTTACTGGGGCCCTGAAAACGAATGGCTCGGCGGTAAACGCTATGAAGCAGAAAAAGGCGAATTAGAAAACCCGCTGGGTGCCACACAAATGGGTTTGATCTACGTCAATCCCGAAGGGCCCAAGGGAGAACCCAACCCCATGGAAGCCGCCAAAGCCATTCGTGAAACGTTTGGCCGTATGGCGATGAACGATGAAGAGACCGTCGCGCTGATTGCTGGCGGACATACCTTCGGCAAAGCACACGGCGCCGCTCCTCCTGCTGGGCACGTCGGCCCGGAACCGGAAGGTGCCAGTATCGAGATGATGGGGCTCGGCTGGAAGAACAACTTCGGCAAAGGGAACGGCGACGACACGATCACGAGCGGCTTGGAAGGTGCCTGGACGACCACGCCCACCGAATGGTCGCACGGCTACTTCGAGAACTTGTTCGGCTACGACTGGGAATTGACCAAAGGCTCTGGCGGCGCCCATCAGTGGAAGCCGAAAGACAAGTCGGCGGAAGGCACCGTGCCTGATGCCCACGATCCGAACAAATCGCACGCGCCGATGATGTTCACCACCGACATCGCTTTAAAGACCGACCCGGCATACGCTAAGATCTCAAAGCGTTTTCACGATAATCCGGAAGAGTTCAAAAAAGCATTCTCCAAGGCCTGGTACAAGTTGACCCACCGGGACATGGGGCCACACTCTCGTTGCTTGGGTCCGGAAGTTCCAGAACCACAAATCTGGCAAGATCCTGTCCCAGTCGCCGACTATAAAATGATCGACGCCCAGGATGTCGCAAGCTTGAAGCAGGCGATTTTGGACACCGACATCCCGGTTTCCGACTTGGTTTCCACCGCTTGGGCTTCCGCAGCCAGCTTCCGTGCTTCGGACAATCGAGGAGGGGCCAACGGTGCCCGTATTCGTCTTGCTCCGCAGAAGGATTGGAAAGCAAACGATCCAGAAATGACCGCTGCGGTGATTAACAAGCTGGAACAAGTGCAGCAGGAATTCAACCGCACGCATAAGTCAAGCAACAAACAGGTCTCTTTGGCGGACTTGATTGTGTTGGGTGGCTGTGCAGCCGTGGAAAAAGCAGCCCAGGCAGCCGGGCACGACGTGACCGTTCCGTTTTCGCCAGGTCGAACCGATACGACTGCCGAACTGACCGACGCCGCTTCGTTTGCTCCGCTGGAACCGACCGCCGATGGTTTCCGCAACTACCTCGCCCCAGGCCATCGCCGTTCGGCCGAGAAGTTGTTGGTCGACAAGGCGAACCTGTTAAGCTTGACCGCGCCTGAGATGACCGTCTTGGTGGGCGGCCTGCGTGTGCTGAACGCGAACACGGGGGACTCGCCACATGGTGTGTTGACCGATAAGCCAGAAACCTTGAGCAATGATTTCTTCGTGAACATCTTGGACATGGACACCACGTGGTCGAAATCAGCCGACGACGAGAACATCTTCGTCGGGAAAGACCGCAAAACGGGCCAGGCCAAATGGACCGGCACGCGGGTCGACTTGATCTTCGGCTCGAACTCCGAACTTCGCGCCCTCTCGGAAGTGTACGGTAGCGAAGATGCCCAAGAGAAGTTTGTGCACGACTTCGTGGCGGCCTGGAACAAGGTGATGAACCTCGACCGGTTCGACCTCGACCAGTCGGCCCGGATGGGTTCGTCGTTGTAAGCAAACGACAAACCGGTTTCCCTTGAACACGCGTCAAGCCAACTCCTCCCCCGGTCAGGCTTGACGCGTGTTTTTTTGTTTCAAACCGAGTCGCCAGTTCTTACGGCGGAAAACGCCTGCCGATATCCTCAACCGCTGAAGGCTCTTCATTCGGCTGATGGCGTGGGAAGAGTTTTCGTCGGACAATCCGAAATGCAAAAACGGTTACGCCGCATGCTGCCACGGCCAGCAAGCTGTTTCCTGCGATGCCGAGAGGCTTCCAGTAGAAACGTTCCTCGTCGTCCCAGTAAGCTCCCATGGGAAATCCGTAATACGTATAGCGGATGTCCATGATGATCAGCTGACCTTTTCTCATGATGAAGCGACCCTCGCGCTCGATGGTGTTTGCTGCCAGAAAAACACAGAGGACGACAACCACCACCAAAAGGTCGGCGAGACTGAATCGCATGAGACATGGGCCTGATCAAGGAAATGGCAACACAACGGATGTTTACGTTGCCAAGATATCACGGATCACGTGACCATGCACATCGGTCAGGCGGCGTTCCAGGCCGTTGTAGTAGTAGGTCAGCCGTTCGTGATCGAGCCCCAGTAGATGCAAAATCGTCGCGTGGAAGTCGTAAACTTCGACGACGTTCTCCATCGCTTTATAACCAAACTCGTCGGTTGCCCCGTAAGTGAACGGAGCTTTCACCCCAGCCCCGGCCAGCCAACAGGTGAAACCATCGGGGTTGTGATCGCGACCGCTGGCACCTTTTTGGAAGGTAGGCATACGACCGAATTCGGTACACCAGACCACCAGCGTATCTTCCAGCAGCCCGCGCTGCTTGAGGTCTTTAATCAGGGCGGCGGTTGGCTGATCGAGCACCGGCCCATGCTTGCTATACTGAGCTTCCAGCGATTTGTGCCCGTCCCAATTGCTCACCCCTTCTCCCCCGGTTTGATAGGCGCCGTTGAAAAGCTGCACGAATCGCACGCCCTGTTCAATCAATCGGCGAGCCAAAATGCAGTTGCGGGCATAGGCGGCTTTCAATTTGTTTTCGGGATCATCCGCCCCGTACATCTTGAGCGTGGCTGGCGATTCCGTAGAGATGTCGCTCACCTCCGGCACGGTCATCTGCATGCGTGCGGCCAACTCGTAGCTGGAAATCCGCGCCGCCAATTCACTGTCGCCAGGGAACTGCTCTAAATGCCGGGCGTTCAACTCATTCAAAAAATCACGTGTGGCGGCGTCCCTGTGGGGATCGATCGAAGCGGGACGCTGCAGGTTTCGAATCGGTTGATTCGCGTTGAAATCGGTTCCTTGAAAAGCAGCCGGCAAGAAGCCAGGGCCCCAGTTATTGACCGAGGCCTGAGGCGTACCACGTGGGTCAGGAATGGCCACATACGCAGGCAAGTTTTGGTTTTCACTGCCTAGGGCGTAAGTGGCCCAAGCCCCCATGCTCGGAAACCCGTCTAGCGTGAATCCAGTCGACATAAAGTTTTCGCCGGGGCCATGTGTATTCGTCTTGCCCGTCACCGAATGCAGAAAGCAGATGTCGTCCGCCAAGTCTCCCAAGTGAGGGACCAGGTCCGAAATCATCTTGCCCGATTGCCCGCGTGGGCGAAACTTCCACGGGCTTTTCGTGAGGTTGCCTTGCTCGCCTTGAAAGGTGACCAGCTTGTCCGCCCCTGGCATCGGTTGCCCATGCCGCTTAATAAGTTCTGGCTTGTAATCGAACGTATCGACCTGGCTGCACGCCCCTGAGCAGAAGATGACCAGCACATTCTTGGCCGCTGCGGGAAAGTGCGACGTGCGTGGGGCAAACGGCTGGCCAGGATCGATCTTAGGACGAATGGGCGACCTGCCGCTAACCGCACGTCCCCCCTCGCCGCTCTCAGCCAATAGCTTCTCTTGAGCCAAGATGGCTGCCAACGCGATGCTGCCTAAACCGGTCGCGCTGTGACCGAGGAACTTGCGTCGGTCCAGCATGTGCAATCCCTGCGGAACGCTCGACCGAGACTGGTTTGGATTGGGCTTACTCATAATAGGTCTCGGTGGGCGTTACTGAATGAAAAGAAATTCGTTGCTGTTAAGCAGTGCTCGACAGAAAGGAATCAATCCTTGCTGCTCGACAAACGTACGGCTGGCGTTGAGTTCTTCGGCAGAAGGTTGGCGGGCATAGCAAATCTCGAAGGCACGTTCAATCCGCTGCTCAACCGTTGCCCGCTCTTCTTCCAACCGCTGAGCAAACAGGTCGGCTTGCTGCAAAAGAAAAGTGCTATTGAACAAATTCAATGCCTGCAGCGGAGTCGTCGAGCGGCTACGCTGCGCGACCGAAGTGGCCGCATCGGGGCAATCGAAAAGCCCGAAGACGGCATCCTTCTCCATGCGAACCTTAGTCATGTAAACCATGCGGCGCCAGTCTTCCGGGCCAAAACTTGTCTTCGGATGATAATGCCGCACGTTCTCGGCCTCGACCTCGAAGGCACTGAAGCCAGGGCCTCCTTTTTTCAGGTCGAGTACGCCGCTAGACGCCAAGATCGAATCGCGAATCGGTTCCGCTTCCAAACGACGCGGCGGGTAACGCCACAACAAACGCGTGGCACCGTCAACCTTTAAAGCTTCTGCCGCCGGACGGCTCGATTGCTGGTAGGTGGCCGATTGAAGAATCAGGCGATGGATATGCTTCATCGACCAGCCACTGTTAACCAGTTCGCCGGCCAGCCAGTCCAACAACTGCGGGTGCGTAGGAGGAACGCCTGCTTGGCCGAAGTCGCTAGGGGTATCGACTAGGCCCCGTCCAAAATGGAACTGCCAAATCCGGTTGACCAAAACCCGCGCGGTCAATGGGTTCTCAGGCGAAGCAATCCACTCGGCAAGCTTCTTCCGCCGCTCCGCCTCGGGGCTGTCTTTGCCCAGCATCAAATTCGTAAAGATCTCAGGCGCGTTGGGGGCGACCTCTTCCCGTTTCGCCAGTGCTTCACCACGATACAAACGATGCGTGGGGCCAGGCTGCTCGTACCGCCCGGCGTAGACGGTGGGCTGATTTGTGGCGGCCTTCAACTCACTTTGGGCAATCTTTAAATCGGCTAACAGAGCCCGACCGATCAGTGCCTCGTCGTCCGCAAGATGATCGAAACGGTAAATGCCTTCGCCCGACGGCTGGGGAGCCGTAGCCGGTAGACGATCGGCAGAACTCGCCACTGTTGTCCAATCGACTCCGTCCAGCGAAGTTTCCACGCGATAGCGAATCGGCAGGCGGTCGGCATATTGTCCTTCACGATCGCGCGACCATTCGATGCGGTCGATTGGGAAAGCCTTTGCGAGTTCAATCTGCACCCACGCGTTGCTGGTGCTATCGGCTATCCAACTGCGGCTATTGGAGAACTGTCCGTCGTTGATATGTTCCAGCTTGTGAATCGGGTAACCGCTTAGCGAGCCGGACGCGGTCGGTTTGCCACCTTCACTGGCAAGCCCGACGTTCTTGCCACTTGAGAAGATTGAAAGCTCATCTAAGCAAGCCTGGGCGCCGTTGGTTTCTTCAATGACAAATCGGACGAACTTGGCCTGAGTCGGAGCGATTTTCTCAACGTTACCGGTTGCTCGGACCGCTTCCCGAAAAACGGGCTTCGCTGGCGCTTTGGCGGAAGGTTCGCTCACTTTTTCTAGCACTAAGGCGTCCGCCGTTAGTGCCGTACCTGTTTTGCCCCCGACCAGTAAAATCTGATCATTCGCATCGAAATCAGCGATCGTGGCGTTTAAGAAACCACTCCACAGCGGCTGGCGACGAAGATCAACGACGCCATCGGCAAACTGCTGTTGGTTGACGATCGCGATCACTTCCCAATCGTCGCGGGTAGTGGGGTCACCATCGCGATCGATCACGTAGCGGGCATCTTGGCAGTGCGTGTCGTAACCACAACCCCAAGACAGCCAAACTCGAAATTTGCCTTCCACGCGTGGCTGCCAGGCCAGCACGGGTTGGTCAGGCTGATGCTTCCACCACGAATACTTGCCCCCGCTAAGATTCGCGTTGCGGTTGGTATCGCCGGGGTCGTTGGCTTGGCCGCGTTCGGTGCCAGGATGGTTAACCCCTTTGCCTTCAAGCTTAGCCAGTAACTTGATCCGATCGCCTGCTTGCTCGACCGCATCGTCGATCAACACAAACTGTCCCGTTTCGTGCGGGCGAATATAGGCGGATAGTTGCTGCTCTAGGGTAGCGATCTTCTGGCGAAGCGATTCCGCCTCGTTTTGTTGTTGCGGCGACAACGGCAACTGCATGTCTGCATGCTGAACACCAGCGAAGATCGCTTGCATCGAATAATAATCGGTCTGCAAGATCGGATCGAACTTGTGATTGTGGCAACGCGCACAACCAACGGTCAGCCCTAAAAATGTGGTGCTGGTCGTGTTGATTATGTCGTCTAACTCATTCTGTCGCTGCATGAGCGTCAGATTGATGTCAGGACTTTTCACAATATCGTAAGGACCCGCAACCAAATAACTCAACCCAACCCGATTGCCAAAACTGTCTCCCGCGATCTGTTCGCGGACGAACTGATCGTACGGCTTGTCTTCATTGAGGGAGTCGATGACGTAATCGCGATAGTGCCAAGCATGGGGACGCTCCCGATTCGTCTCGAAACCATACGTTTCTGCAAAACGGACCAAGTCGAGCCAATGGGTCGCCCAACGTTCGCCATAGTGTTGACTAGCCAACATCGATTCGATCAACGCATCGACAGCCTGAGGATCTTCGTTTTGCGCGAATGCCTGAGCAACTTCGGGATCGACCGGTAGCCCCAACACATCGAGCGACATTCGGCGAATTAACGTTCGTCGATCGGCAGGCGGGTTTGGCGATAGGCCCTTCTCGTTCAGCTTTGCCAGAATGAAATGATCGATTGGGTTCTGGGCCCAATCACGGGAGACCGCCGGCACTTCGACCGGTTGAACCGGCTGAAAGGCCCAGTGATCGGTGGTCCGCTTTTCTTCCGTCACCTCGCCGTTCGGCCCTGGCCAAGCAGCCCCTTGATCGACCCAGGCCCGTAGCAGCCCAATCTCTGCGGCACTGAGGGCATCCGACTCGTCAGGCGGCATCCGCAAATCGGCTTCCAGCCCTGACACCAGGCGAATCAAATGACTCTCGGCGCTCTTACCGAGGGCAACCCCAGGTTCTCCCGAATCGCCACCGCGCAAGAGCGACGCCTTGCGATCGAGCCGAAAGTTACCCTCCTGAACATCCTCGCCATGGCAATCTTGGCACTTGGCTGCGAGGATCGGTTGAATATCGGCTTCGAAGTCGATCGTCTTTTTTGCGGCAGGTGGCAACTCGGCAAGAAGTGCCGAGTTCGCCAGCAATACAAGTCCAATCAGCAGACCGGGACGAAACTTACTCATGAAATTTCCTCGATGGATCGTTTCCCAGAACAGTCAACGGATCGGGAAGGGGAGGGTAGGTCGGGTTGATGGAACGGAGAACTTTTCCGTTCCATGCCCCTTGGCAGGATAACGAGATAGGGCAGGGGGACGACTCCACTTGTTTTAGAACCCATTCATGCGTTCTTAAACAGGTGCGATGCGCTCAGGCGAGAACTCACGTCAATTGCTTACCGTTGTAAACAACGACCAAGAACGCCTGAGCACACGTCGCCAGTCCCTATCGTGACACGTTCAGTCCTTTAATTCAATCCGAACATTGCTATCTCCCTCTTTCGTAACGACCTGACGTAAGGGAGTCGATTTGATCGCGGTGTAAACCTTAGGAATCGCGGACTTCACTTCAGCATAAATATTAGTCGAGGACGATGGCAACGCTTTCTCGACAATTATGCGATGTTCCCCCAAAGTTGCCCCATCGCCAGACTGGAATGTCGATAGTTCAAATTCGCCTTGGCCGTTGGTTGTGCCGGTCGCTGGTCGGCCTGATTCTGGGATAAACGAAACGTTCGCGTCGGCCAACGGCTGGTTCTTATACGAAACAACCCCTTTGATCGGTGCCGTTTCGGGATAGGCTACGCCGCTAGAACATCCCAGTACGTTTGCCAGGACAAGCAAGGCCAACAAGCGAAGGGCTCTGCTGATATTGCGACTACGCATTAGAATTCTCCTAACGGGCGACCATCACGGCGGTCGCCTAAGCCTTGGTAGGTTTCCATGTTGATCGTTTCGGTAAGAAACTGCACCGAAGCGTCACACAAAACGAACTGGGCTCCCCCTGGATGCCGAGACTTGAATCCTTGCGAGGCTCCCCATTGGCCCGAGTGCTGATTGCAACCGCTACCGGTGCCAGGTTCCCCTTCGCAGGTGTTGTAATTGATTGCAATGCCGGTGCCGGTATACAGCGAGTTGATTCCCATCCAACCATCACGTGTATGGGCAGCACACTTGGGGCGAATCTCGCCAACAGCGATTGTGTTGGTCAGACCATCGGTGATATCCCGCATCCGAGCCGCCCAGGCCCAATGCCCGAAGACGCCTGAAATCCGATTGGGATCCATCGTATCGGCACGGACATCCGGGCCATTCCCAAAGAAATTGTTATGGGTACCGCAAGGAGAGTTGGCCTGACTTCCCATGCTAAACGAGTAGTTACTCAGCGCGCGGTTCTCTCCGTTCGAGCCGCCATTGTGGGCGGCGCCATCCTTCCAATAACCGGGATGATCGTCGCTGGGGCAAATAATAGTCGGAATGACAACCGAACTCACCTTCTCGCCAGTGGCCGTCACACTAACGGCAACCGTATCTCCTTTGAAATTGCAGCTTTGGTAAAGCGCCGATTGCTCGATGAACGGCAGCAACTTCACGTATTGGCTGCCCTTGTGTGAATCGTGAACCTGCCCCCAATGATGCCCAACGGGGGAAGCCGTGGGGAAAACCTTGTGGGTATCGTGATAGTTGTGAATGGCCAGACCAACTTGCTTTAAGTGATTGCCACACTGCATCCGGCGCGCCGCTTCGCGGGCTTGCTGTACAGCCGGAAGCAACAACGCAATCAACACGCCAATGATCGCAATGACCACCAGCAACTCTACCAATGTAAAACCGTGTCGAGCTCTCCTCGACTTACCAATGGGGCGCATGGATACTTCCTTTAACCAGATAAGATCATCTTTTCAAATGACAAGACATATATAAGACAAGGACGCGTAGCAATGAAACAACGGACTCTCTTTAGAGAGAACGCTGTCTATCGTGACGCGCTGGGGTAATTCACGAAATCGGTGGCACTTCCAGCAAGAAACGCTTGGCAAGTGACTTCATTTTCTTCGACAACAAGCCGTACTATGGATGAGACTGCCTCTTTCTGCGGTAAATGTGCAATCCAATTGCGCATACCGCACGGGCTTCGTTCGCTTGCGGAAAGCAATAGAACGAAAGGATGGATTACAACGCCAACATTGAATAATAGACGACTATGATTATCACTCTATACTCCTTGTAATCTCTACGTCTTAAAAATCAATTTATAATATTATTGTCTCATCCGGCCTTTTACGGGACGAACCTGAGAGTAACTTCGATTACTGTCGGTTCCTTTCCATGCGAACACTCGTTTTGCAGCCCCAAACATTAGCCGCCGTCCTTCGTAATTCCTCGCCGAAAAGCTTGCTCGGGTTTGCCCTGAAAATGCGATTAGCGCGAGATATCAGGCTTCTAGTGTTGCTTCACGGACCCCCTCTTTCCTCCCTGATGAACCTTTCACTATGGAATTGAGTGTTGAGACAATAAGTTTCCTGCACGACTTGCCGTTCCGTGTGTTGCGTTGGAACAGCGACGTGAGCCAAGTGGAAGTGCTGGACGCCAATGCCGGGACTTTCGCTCCCCTGGCAGGCGAAGGGAGCCGCTGGCATCGTCACGAAGAAATTGAGATTACCCTGGTTAGGTCTGGCAGCGGCGTTCGTGTTGTCGGTGATCAAGCGACCGAGATTGCCGGCACGGGCAACGTCACGGTCTTGGGTAGCAGGCTCCCTCATTGCTGGGACTTTAATGGGGAGTCATCAGGGGTTTGTATTCAATTCAGCCGAAGACGGCTCGGCGCGATGCTGCCGGAACAGGCCCGGGTCGATATCGACTCCCTGGTCGAAAGTGCTGCGTGCGGTCTCGACATACCTTTGCAAGATTCTCCTGGCCTGGAAGAGCGCATGATTCAACTCGCGGAATCGTCCTCGCCTCATTGCTTGCAAAACTACTTGGGCGTGGTCGAGGTATTAAGCCGCCTTACAGAAATCAACCTGCAGCGTTGCCGGCGGATCTCCTCGCTGCGTTACGATCGGGCTGCTGATCAAAAGAAACAGTCCGAAATTGAAGACGTTGTGAACTGGATTCTAGAAAACTACGCCGGCGAAATCCAACTGCAAGATGCTCTAGCGATGGTCAACATGAGCAAGGCCACCTTCAGTCGGCACTTCATGCGTTGCACCGGGCAAAGCTTCAGCACGTTCTTGAATCAAGTCCGTATTTCAAACGCATCGCGACTACTGCACACCACCAAAGACCCGATCGGCAGCATTGCCTTCCAAACCGGTTTTTCAACCTTAGCCAATTTCAACCGCATCTTTCGCAATATTAAGGGGCAATCTCCTTCCGAATACCGTCGCGCGATCGGGCGTTCCGAAGCGAATTGAGTGCCAGCCGCCAACCGGCCAGCCACGAAACGAGGCTTCTTTCCCTCCAGACCGGGATCGCTAAAATTCAAGCAAGAGCACCCACGTTTCACTTAGTCCGCCCTAGCAGCCTGTTGAATTACTGCTTCGTGAGCGAGTTATTGAGATTGAGTCGAGTGCAAGGCGTGAATCCGCAGGCATATCCATTAGATATATTGAGGAATTCACAACGCAGCAATCGGCTCAATCTCAATAACGTAGCCGATCTGAGAAATTCAACAGGCTGCTAGGTTCGATCTTACGTGAGCTTGCTCGCTTCGAAGTTCTATCATCTTTTGCTTGCTGAGTAGGTCAGGCCCATGACTAAGCGCCGTGCGACGATGTGCCCGTGTTCCGTTTGCCATCAATCGAAACCTTGCTCGGACTTGGCCCCTGGTGAATCGATTCGAGCAGCGATTGTTACCGAAATTCAGCAAGCCGATCCCGCTTGGACCACCGATCAATCGGTTTGCATGTCGTGCCTGAACCGCTTCCGGGCCGAGCATTTTCGTCATTTGCTGGCAGATGAGAAGGGGGAGCTATCGGACCTGGAAATGCGGGTCCTCGATAGTCTGCGCGAACAAGATTCGATCGCGGCCAACGTGAACGACAAGTTTGAACAACAGCTAAGCTTCGGCGACCGTGTCTCGGACCAAATGGCCAACTTCGGTGGGAGCTGGGCATTTCTGATTCTATTCACGGCGGTGGTTATCTTCTGGATCGTTGCCAACGGCATCTTGATCGCTCAAAATGCTTTCGATCCCTATCCGTTCATTTTGTTGAACCTGGTCCTATCGTGTCTGGCGGCCGTTCAAGCCCCGGTTATCTTGATGAGCCAGAATCGACAGGAAGCCAAAGACCGGATGCGATCGGAACAAGACTTCGAGGTCAACTTCCGGGCTGAACTAGAAATCCGCCTTTTGCACACCAAGCTCGACCAGTTGCTCTCGCACCAATGGCAACGCCTGTTAGAGATTCAGCAGTTGCAACTAGAGCTGATGGAAGAACTAGCCGAACGGCGAGACAAACCACATTCATAAGGGAAGAGTCCAACCAACTCAACTCCCTGTGTCCAATGCTTTTTTAGGCTGATAGGTAAGCAAAAATCGGGTGCCATGCCTTCGTCTTCGTAGGCATGTGCAGTGCGCGACGATTTCTAGGGTGAATCCCAACGGAAAAAAAACAACGAGGTAGCTTGTCGTTGCGGTTTTAAGAGGCATGCTTACGCGGACGTAAGCATGGCACCCGTTTGAAATGTGGGCGTGGCGTTGCAATTACTTCCGGCGGCTACTCCCGCTCATAGAACCTTCGCTACTACAAATGTCAGGTCGTCGTCTTGCGAGTTGGCTCCGCGGAAGGAGGCCAACGATTGGCGGATGGCTTGGCTGATTTCTTCGGCAGATTGGCTCGCGTGGTCGCGGAGCAGTTGTTGTAGCCGCTGTTTGCCGTATTGATGGCCTTGTTCGTTCATGGTCTCTTCCAGACCGTCGGTGGTGGCCAGCAAGATGGTGCCGGCCTTGATGCCGGGCTGCCAATATTCGGAATAGGTTTCCCCTGCGACCAAACCCAATGGCAGCCCACCGCCGTCGCACTCTGCAAACGAGTCGTCTTCAGGCGTGTAAATGATGGGCGGTCCATGGCCTGCGGAAGCCCAACGCAGGGTATCTTTCTTGGCGGAAAGGTTCACCAACAGCATCGTCATGAACCGCTCCCCTTGGGTATCGACCACCAGCATGTCGTTCAGGTGCTGCAGGAAATCGGCCAGCGAGCCCGGCACGGCGCAGCGACTACGTAAGATGCCCCGAGCCGTGGCCATCAGCAGGGCCGCGGCCACGCCGTGCCCCATCACGTCGCCAATCACAATCACCGCCGTGTCTTGGTCGCAGCCAGAAACATCGAGGAAGTCGAAATAGTCTCCCCCAGTGTCATCGCAATAAGTACTGTGCCCGGCGATGTCGAGCCCGTTGAAGCTGGGAGATTCGGCCGGCAAGAGATTCCGTTGCACTTCCATGGCCAGCGAAAGCGACTTCTGCATGCGCATCCGGTCTTGCAACCCCTCGGCCATCGCGTTGATGGCGGTCGCCAGTTGGGTATACTCAGGCGCGTGCTGCATTTCGATACGGGTATCGAGGTCGCCTTGGCCGATGCGGCGAACCGACGACACGATGCGCGTGAGAGGTTCGACCAGCCAGCTCGCCGCAATAAATCCTAACGCAATTGCCAACACCACCGCCACCAAGCTGGTCGACCAACTGCGGGCAAATTCGCTTTGGATGTCGCCGATAAAATCTTCTTCAGGAACAATGGTTACCAACGTCCAGCGAAGCCCAAGTTCCTCGCCGACTCCCGACGCATGAAAGTAATAGTTGGTTCCATCCACGTTGGCGTGCGTGTTCGCATCGTTGACGAACTTGTTGCTCTGCAAATACTTTCCCACCGTTGCGACAAGGGGATCGGTCGAGTCTGCAGCGAACACGCGTTGCCCATCTGCCTGGACGATGGGCGTATCATTGGAAGCAGCGAGCAACTTGTGATCAGGCGAGATCAAAATCGCCATGCCGGTCTTACCGAACTTGAGTTTGCTCAAATAGCTCGATAGATCGTTGAGTGAAAAATCGGCATCGATCACCCCCAGCAGTTGCTTGCCGTCGAATAGAGGAATTCCATACGAAATCCCCAGTGTCTTTCCCTTTTCATCGTCGCCACCTACCCAAAGGTAAGGTTCGCTCCAAGTCGCTTGTCTGGCTTCGCTCGGTACGAGAAACCATGGCCGAGAAGAAAGTTGAAAGTCAAAAGAGCTGCGCGAGCCAGCGACCACATCGCCGTTCAAATCAAGTTTCCACTGGTTCATCAGCGGCTGGGTGGGATCTTCTTTTAAGGCCCAATAGATACTGCCATCGGCATAGCGACTGATCCAAGCAGTTCGTCCGTCGGCACTTCCCCACGAAATCGCACTTAAGACATCGAATGCCTGTGACTCGCGCACCAGCGTGGGTCGCCAGGCGGCCAGATTATCGGGGGGAAGCTTGCTCGACGTAATCAAATACTGATTCAAGCGGCTCACGCGAACCGGTACCGACAGCAAGTCGGCTATTCTCGTAGCAGTGGCCTGGTGGATCTGCTCGATGTCCTGATCGGCCAACTGCGTGATCGCGCGCTGTGCTTGATGATTCCAGGCGAAAGACAGCCACAGGCCAATCGCCAAAACCGGAACCCCAAACAAAAGAGGTGCCAGAACTTTGATGGGGATGCGTGTTAACATCAAAACCGATCTAGCCGAGTCGAAGGAATGGCGAAACAAGCAGCCTGACGATAAGCCGAATGCTGCTGCGAAGCAAGCGAACTTCGCGGCAATTAGGGCGATTGGCCAGGCAAATTCCTTCAAAAGAGGGCTACATCACGGCGAAATAGTTCTCGACCGCGTCGTCGAAATGCTCTTTCGACAACGCCAGCGGAGCGTTCTCGTACAGACACATATTACGAACCTGCATTAAAAGATCGCGCGGCTGGCAACAGCGGAAGGGGCGATTTACCTTACGGTAGTGATTCTCGATCAAATAATCGATCGCTTCTTCGTTGTAAGTAAAGCCAAGCAGCGGGCACATGATGTCGAACAATTGCCGGAATTCCGTTTCGGTCGGATCGATCACTTCGATCTTATAAGGAATTCGTCGCAGGAACGCGTCGTCGCACAAGTCGCGAGGTTCCAGGTTCGTCGAGAAAACAATCAACTGATCGAAGGGAACCTGAATCTTCTTGCCGCCCCGCATATTTAAGAAGTCGTACCGTTTTTCTAGCGGCACAATCCAGCGGTTAAGCAGTTCGTCGGTACTCATCCGTTGACGCCCAAAGTCGTCGATCACCAGCGTGCCGCAGTTGCTCTTCAGTTGCAGCGGGGCCTCGCTGACGCCGGTGGATTGGATGGTGCTAATTTCCAGGTTTTCCATCGTCAATTCACCGCCGACGACGATCGTTGGCCGTTTGATCCGGACCCACCGGCGATCAATCCGGTTCTGCTGCAAGATGCCTGGTCCATCCTCTAGCGGAACTTCGTCATGCACAGCGGGGTCGAATACGCGGAGAATTTCTCCATCGATGCCGATTGCCCGAGGAACCCAAATATAGCGTCCAAAGGCGCGCGTAACGCGTTCGGCGATGCTGGTTTTACCGTTACCCGGGGCACCGTACAGGAATAAACCGCGGCCGCTATTGATGGCTGGCCCCAAGCGGCGGAACATGGCCTTGTTGATCAGCAGGTCTTCAAACGCTTGCTCGAGCGCCTCGATGCTGGGAGATTGCCCTTCCAGCGATTGAGCCCGGACACTGGCAATGTAGTCTTTCAGCGAAACGGGGGCCGAACCGTAGTAGGTACAATACTCGTTATAGCGCCGCGCCCGTTCTCTTCCCAGGTCGGTTAAATAATAGACGTAGTCACCGGCCTGGGCGGTATCTTTGTAGACCACCAGCTGGTCGTACTTCATCTTCCGCAAACATTCTTCCAAGACGAGAAAGGGAAGACACAACTGGCCGGCAATTTCTCGCCCCGATGCCTCGCCAGCGGTCAGCAGAAACTTCAGACACAACGCTTCGACATCCGTACCGGTAAGCTGGGCCTCGCGCAGCGTCTGAGGCTCGCAAGGGTAAAAGGGGGTGTCGTGGTCTTCCGTGAGGACGACCTCCTTCTCGTGCTTTGCCTCGGGCTTGGCAGCGTACAGCCCCTCGTCGTCCGAGCCTTTGCTGGTCATGCTGTTGATTCGCGAGATCATCGCTTCCAGCGATTTATCCTCCTCCTCTTCTTCCGGAGAAGTCGCTTCTACAAACTCCCACGAGTCCTCTTTTGTCGAACTTTGGGGAACGTGGCCAGCCAGTTGAGAAAGCAGTTCTTTAAGCGGGTCGGACATCGATAAGGTCTTTGTCTGGTTCGCGTTTGGGCAAATTGAAGAATAGAGAGTTCGTCGAAAGCCTAGGTCATCCTGGGCAAGAATCAACTTTCCCACACTTCCCAACCGGCCTAGGCGTTACAACCGGTTCCCAGCTTGCAACAAACCTGCAAGCCCCGCCCGCACACCACCCAATGGCGTAACTAAGATCCCTGGAAGACAATTCGTTTTCGTTTCGTTAAAATCTGGACTGCTACCGATTTGCCTCACGAAGATACGAAATTAGAAAGAACGAGTACGATGACCGCAAAGTTCGACCCGTTTGGCGCCAGAGACGTGTTTTCCACCGCGGAAGGGGACTTGGGAATCTATCGCATTCGCAAGTTGCAGGACGCTGGCTTGGGGGACATCGACAAGCTTCCCTTCTCGATCCGCGTATTGCTGGAATCTGTGCTCCGCAATTGCGACGGGTATATCGTCTCGGAAGATGACGTCAAATCGCTGGCCAACTGGGACGCCACCAATCCCGACCCCTCAGAACTTCCGTTCATGCCGGCCCGAGTTGTCTTGCAAGACTTTACCGGTGTGCCGTGCGTGGTCGACCTGGCCGCAATGCGAAGTGCCATGCAGCGATTAGGGGGTGACCCGGCGAAGATCAATCCGCTGATCCCGGTCGACCTGGTGATCGATCACTCGGTTCAGGTCGATAAGTTCGGCACCAACCAGGCCCTGGAAGAAAACGTCGCCCTTGAATTCCAGCGCAATAAGGAACGCTACGAGTTCCTGCGTTGGGGGCAGAAGTCGCTCAAGAACTTCTCGGCTATTCCGCCGAATGTCGGTATCGTTCACCAAGTGAACCTAGAATACCTGGCCAAGGGTGTCTTCGTTCGTGAAGACGAAAAAGGCAAAGTCGCATTACCAGACTCTCTGGTCGGCACCGATAGCCACACCACCATGATCAACGGCCTGGGCGTTGTTGGTTGGGGCGTGGGTGGCATCGAAGCGGAAGCCGTGATGCTGGGTCAGCCGATTTACATGCTCACGCCCCAAGTGGTTGGCTTCGAGCTAACCGGCAAGCTTCCTCCGGGCGTCACAGCGACCGACATGGTGCTGACCATCACCCAAATCTTGCGTAAAGCAGGCGTGGTCGGTAAGTTCGTCGAATTCTTCGGCCCTGGCGTTTCGCACATGAGCTTGGCCGACCGAGCCACCATCGCCAACATGGCCCCAGAATATGGTGCCACGATGGGCTTCTTCCCGGTCGATGCCGAGACGCTCAATTATCTCCGCCGTACCGGTCGTACCGCTGGGGAAGTCGATCGCGTTGAACGCTACACCAAGGAACAAGGTCTGTTCCGCACCGACGAGATGGCCCCGACCTACACGTCGCTGGTTTCGCTTGACCTGTCGACCGTCGAACCTTCCCTGGCCGGTCCGAAGCGTCCGCAAGACCGCGTGTCGTTGAAGAGCATGAAGAGCGAGTTCCAAAAGTCGCTGGTCACGCCTCCTAACGATCGAGGCTTTGGCCTGGAAGCGGCCGAATTGACTCGCACAGCGACCGTAGAAGAAAACGGCCAATCGACCGAGATCGGCCATGGTGCTGTCGTGATTGCCGCGATCACCAGTTGCACCAATACCAGCAACCCCAGCGTGATGCTGGCCGCCGGCCTGTTGGCCAAAAAGGCTGCCGACAAGGGTTTGACGGTTAAACCTTATGTCAAAACCAGCCTGGCCCCTGGCTCGCGCGTGGTGACCGATTACCTGGTCAAAGCCGAATTGATGGACGACCTGGAAAAGCTGGGCTTTAACCTGGTTGGTTACGGCTGCACCACTTGTATCGGCAACAGTGGTCCGCTGCCAGATCCGGTCGCCAACGCAGTCACCAAAGGTTCGCTGGTCGCTTCGGCGGTTCTCAGTGGTAACCGAAACTTTGAAGGCCGCGTCAATCCGCACGTGAAGGCCAACTACTTGGCCAGCCCGCCGCTGGTGGTCGCTTACGCCTTGGCCGGTACCGTCGATATCGACCTGGAAACCGAGCCCCTGGGCACGTCTTCTGATGGTGAATCGGTTTACCTGAAAGACATCTGGCCAACCAATGCCGAGATCTTGGAAACCATCGAAAAGGCGATCACGCCTGAGATGTTCCAAGAGCGGTACAACAGTGCCTACGAATCGAACCCGAACTGGAATGCCATTTCGGTGCCCGATTCCGAGCTTTACACTTGGGATTCTGCCAGCACCTACATCCAAGAGCCTCCGTTCCTGGACGACGTGAAGGAAACCATCGATCCGATCCAGCCGATCACCGGGGCCCGCGTGTTGGCTTTGCTGGGCGATTCGGTCACGACCGACCATATCTCGCCTGCCGGGGCCATCGCCAAAGACAGCCCGGCTGGCCGCTACCTGATGGAACATGGCGTCGAACCGGTCGATTTCAACAGCTACGGTTCCCGCCGTGGTAACGACCGGGTGATGCACCGTGGCACGTTCGCCAACATCCGCATCCGCAATCGCCTGACCCCCGAAAAAGAAGGTGGTTACACCAAGTGCTTCGTCAACGGCGAAACGATGGCCATCTTCGACGCTGCCGAGATCTACAAGGCGGAAGGAACGCCGCTGGTCGTGATCGCCGGCAAGGAATACGGCACCGGTAGCTCGCGCGACTGGGCCGCCAAGGGAACGTTTATGCTGGGCGTGAAAGCGGTTATCGCTTCCAGCTTCGAACGTATCCACCGCAGCAACCTGATTGGTATGGGCGTGCTGCCGCTGGAATTCCCAGGGGACGAATCGTGGGAATCGCTCGGTCTGACCGGCGAAGAAACGTACGACATTTACGTTTCCGACGACCTGAAGCCGCAGCAAAAGGTCACCGTCTCGGCCAAGAACGCCGCTGGCGAAGTCACCACCTTCGACGCGTTGGTCCGGATCGACACGCCGGTAGAGCTCGATTACTACCGTAACGGTGGTATCCTGCAAACCGTGCTACTGAAGTTGTTGAAAGTCGCCAAGTAAGACCGGCTCGTAAAACACAAGAGAAAAACGGCAGTGGAAAGATTGAGTTGGGGGTCACCTCAACGCATCTCCACTGCCTTTTTTCGTTTCTTGCCGTGACTTAGCTTCGGTTCCTCTTTGAGCGAGAAGCCATCATGCGAATTGCCCTCAGTAGCCTGATTGCCATGTTCGCCATGGCTCCAACTCTTCCAGCCCAAACCAAGCAAATCGAAACCGAGGCGGGCGTTTACGACGCCACCTCGGTTATGCCTCGGCCCAGCTGGAACCCGTTTTCGTGATCTGCGGCGAATCGGCTGGCATCGCGGCCGTGCACAGGCCATTGAAGAGAACGTCCCGGTGCAGACCATCGACATGGACCACTACCTAAAATCCCTTCGCGCTGCCGGCTAAAAGCTGTCCTGGGATCCGGCGGTTGTCCGTCCGAGTAGTTCCCTAGCGAACAAGCTTGACTTTCAATACCTCCAAGCCGAGCATCCGAACTGGCAAACAGAACGGAGCAACTAATGGAGTGGAATCCTTACTGCCGTTAATGCTTTTTCGCTTCCGGAACGGCAAGCTCCTTCGCTTCGCGGGGGTGAACGACGACAGCAATCAAACGCGTGCGTTTTTCCTTGGATGGGTTCTTAGAAACCCGGTGCAGGCAGCCCGTTGGCTCGTAGAACGTTTCGCCGGTGTGAAACACTTTGGTGGGTTGGTCGTCGACACCTAGTTCGTAGTCTCCTTCCAACACGTAACCAAACACAGGTCCCGGGTGGCGATGCGGCGTGCCGTGCTCGCCTGGGGCGAGCGTGACCTCCACCACCGAGACGCGGGCTTCGCTCCCGTCGAGTTTCTCTTGAATATCTTGGGCACCAAGCAGCTGCACCTGTTCGCCGTGATGCCCAGAATTTCCGGCAGCATACCCAACTGCGGTGAAAATCCCCACCGCCAATAGCCATAACAATAATCGCATCGGATACCTCAATTTCGTCCCAAAAGAAACCTACCGTACTGGACAATTGTCGCAGCACTGAGAGACGGACGAATGAGAGAGAGATTTTGTGACGGCCGCACAAACTCATTTTCGAAAAAAGAAGCCGCCTATTTTGGCGGCGAGAATCTAACATCAGCGGTCGAAATTAATCAATAGTTACCGATCGATGGCGAAAGTGCTGGATCGCTTGATTTGGCGAGAGGTTGAAAATCGCTCGGGGATTAGCAACCCAGCCGGTGCCGTTGTACTCGAAGACACCGGTTGCGGCACGCAAATTACCCACCGCTTCCACTTCTTCCATATCGCCTCCTTCGATGGCCTCGAAACGTATCGTTACCGAGACAAAGGCCCGCAAAAGGCCGATTTCCTCGTCAAAAGCGAACTGGACGTCGTCGTCAAACTCGCAATCGACCCACCGTAACCCACGAGGCTTGCCACTTGCCGCAGCAACCTTCATGAATTCCGTTTCCAACCATTCTCGTCGCAGGCGAAAAAGTTGCTTAGCGTGTTCTTGATTGATAACAGACAGCCGATGCTGTCGGCTGGCCTGAAAACCTTCAAAGCCAACTATAATCCCGGTGAACACGACAAAGACCGCAAGAGAAATCCCAATCCCTAACATCATGGTCGTCATCCTTAGCGATAGACAGTCCGGGCGCGGTCCAGGGTTCCAGCGAAGGGCAGCGCAGCGAATCTTCTTAGAGAATACAAAATAAAATACCGCTAGATTTATTCTAGGGTTGAAAAGCGCTACAAATCAACGTGTATTACAACTACTGCCAGCAAGCTGGCAGTAGTTGCGGAAAGTCGCTACGATACCTCGAGTTCACTGTTTTATCCGAATTATTTGAACTGCGTTTTCTATGCAATCGGAACCTGAAGCCACACTGTCCGAGGACGATCCCTTATTTCATGTCAGGATTCCCGAAGGGCAGATTTTTGGACCTGTTCCTCTTCGCGAGATTGACCAATGGGTTCTCGAGGGTCGAATTGACAACGAGTGCGAGCTCCGCGAGGTGGCGAGCGAAATTTGGAAAAAATCTTCTCACTACTATCCAATTCTAGCTCTTCCTCAGGAAGTTGGCTCTGGAATCCCTTTTCACCAGGTACACAAAACCAATAACCAAGCCGTCTACTGCTTTCCCCATCGGGGAGCAGCGAGTTTAATGTTTGCAATTGCCGGCCTGATGGGTTTCTGCCCGGTTTTCAGTGTCGCCGCCTGGAGCATGGCCTATGCCGACCTGGAAGGGATTGAACAAGAACGTGTCGATCCCAGTGGGCGGACGATGCTCACATGGGCGCACAACCTGGGCATGATCGGTTCGATTGGCTCCATGATTTTGTTTCTCGCCTTCCTGATGGTGGCGATGTTAGTGAAGCTTCTATAAAGGCCTAAGCTTGGTTCAACAAACCCCCGAAGACAAATACGACGAGAAGACGCTGGCCGATATCGAGACCTACGGCTGGCACATTGTGATGATCGAAGATGCCGAAGTGCTTCCGGCTTACGCGTTTTCGATCGGCATCTACCACACGCTCGGCCTGCCCGAAATCTGCGTTTTTGGCATCGACAATACCGATGATGTCGCCCAATTAATCAATCAAGTAGGGGAATTGATGCGCAGCGGCCAGCAGTTCCACGACGGCGACATCAGCGACGAGGTGCTGGTCGATTTGCCCTGCAAATTTCGCCAGGTCGACAAGCGTTATTACCGCGCGTTGTTCGGCTACGCTCGTTGGTATCACGAAGGAGACGACTTCCCCATGCTGCAGTGCGTTTGGCCTGACCAAGAGGGCAACTTCCCCGATCAACCCAATTTCGACGCCGAGTTAGCCAACGCTCAACCAGACCTTTCGGTTGACGAGGCATGGCCGTTCGGTAATCCCAAATCGCAGGCCGTCTTTACGACACGCCAGGTTCTGGAACAAGACGCCCTGATCACCTATGTTTGCCACGATGAAGATGGAGATTGGCAGTTTACCTGCGGAACCACCAACCAGACCGAGGATGGCCAAGTGGTGAGTCTCCAACAGATCGTCAACCAAGATCCCTCGGTACGGCAATTAGCCGACTTGCCCCTCGGCTGGGAAGCCTCACGCGATTCAGCCGACGATCCGTGGGCGATTCAAAAGCAATAGCCTAGCTAGTTCCGCGATGGGCGGAAGCGATTAGGCTGCCGGACCGACCACCGTCGTCAGGTTTTCCAGATCACATTGCATGGCCGCGACTACCTCCCGGCCAAACGTCGACGTGATTTCCTTCTTCCTGGCCTCGAAGGCCTGGTACACCGCTGCCGCTTTCCAGAAGTAAATCCGCGCGTAAGACGGATCGATCCGCAGAAAGTCCTCGACGTTGCAAAATCGATCGGCCAACTTCACGACCACCGCTTCAGTCGGTGTTCGGTGTTGGTCTTGAAACCCAGCCAAGTAAGCTTCCTTCGTTTGCACCGCCGGATCGAACGTCAATGCGACGACCAACCGCGTGGCAGACGCACCAATCAAGGGAAGCAGCGAATCAGACGTCGCCTCGGTATCTTCGATCGCATCATGAAACAGAGCCGCTTTCCAAGTCTCCCCGTGTGCATAGCGATCGATCCCCCAGCTACAGATGCGTTGGACGACTTGCAAAGGGTGAATCAGGTACGGCATTCCTCCTTGCTTGCGAATTTGCCCTGCGTGCAATTGGGCAGCAGCAACAGTAAGTTGGCCGAACTGGTCGTCCCAAGTCATGCGTAACCTCTTGTGCGGTAGCCTTATAACAGCTGCAAATGTCCGGTGACCTGGTCGATCTTCTCGACCAAGTCAGGCCCAATCGCCAGGCAAGTCCGTGTCGGCTGGCCATGAAATTCGGTCCGCCCGATATCGGTGATCAAATGCACCGACAACCCCGCTGCGACCGCTTGATCGTGAATGGCCATCAACTCTTCTTCACTATCAACCCGGCAACAAACCTTGGCGAACGCTTCCGACAACCAGATTTGCTCGACCTCTGAAAAATCAGCCAGCGAAATCGAACCTTTCTCGCGCAGCTTGTCACACAGAAACGCCATCGACGCGTGCGCCCCCTGAGCAATCTGCTTCCCCCGTCGCATCTTCAAATCGTGCCGCATGCAAATAACCTGCTTAATGCGGGTTGTTCCTTCCGTGCTCATCGTGGTTGAATCCTATTCTGGGATGCCGAACGGTTAACGAAATAACATAGTCCAGAAGTCAATTCCGGCCAGTCCCCGTCTTCTGGAGTACCAGCATCTCGTTGGCACCTTTCTGGAACTCGTACGGCACGCGAACAATCTTTGCCGTATGCCCTTCGAATTCGACTTGGCGGATGACTTCTCGGACGAATGGGCTCGGCTGTCGGTCGAGTTGGAGCAGGGGAAAGATGCGAACCTGGCTGGCCACACGCAATAAGCTGGCGATTGAACGACGATGGAACTCGGCCCCCAGCGCGCCGTACAAAAACAAAAAGTGCGAGCACAATGCCACGTCGAACTGGTCGTCGGGGAAGGGGAGATCTGGCAACTCGGCCGCAACGTAGCGTCCTTCTTGCAAGCCGTGCGGATAATCCTTGAGGAAGGTTTGCATTGACTGGCTGCGGACTTGCCCGAGCGTTTCGATATCGGAAATCGTTTTGTTCCAGACGAAGCCATCTTGGTTCTCGCGCGTTTGCTGCAGCACCATCTGGAAACAAGCATCGATGCGTCCCTGAATTTCCTCTGCCGTAAAGTAGTACAGCGGATCGCATGAAACGATCTGCCTGCCGCACCGTGTCCACCCCGCATTAAACGCCGCCGGCCCATCAGCGCACCCCAAAAGCCGGCAATCCGGTGATAACTTCTCTAGATCGAACATGCGTACATATTCATCTAAGGAACGCCCCCACGGCACCACATTGTCTAACGTAAACGGCATGCTTACTCGCTCTCCTCGTCCTGATCGAGAATCTCTTCAATGGCGTCATACTGGGCTTCTTCCAGCAGCCACGCTGGGGCCACATTCTGACCGAGCAACAACTTCACGGCACTTTCGCGGCAAAACGAACAGGGGGTGTGAAAATAGACAATCTGTCCCAGATCAGCAACGTCGGCATCGGCGTTCTCTTTGAGCACGTAAAGAATATCGGTCAAGATTCCATGCCGTTGAAAATCGTTTTCAGGAAGCTTGATCGCTTGCAGAATTCGCCTCTCATCCCCAGGCTCGAAGTTGTTCTTAAAAAGGTCGATCGCCGATGCCTTGTCACCCTGTTCCAATTGTTCGAGCGCAAAGCGGCGTACCTCGGCACTGCGCAGGTTGGCCAACGCCTGAAATGCAGGTCGTCGGACTTCCTGAGTTGCGTGCAGAGCAGCATCAGCTTTTCTGCAAGGGTTGCAGAGAAGACAGTCGCTGAGAATACCTCAAGAACGCTCGATTTCTAGAATATTCTGCCATAAAGCAATCGGGGATACACCGGCATAGCCACTCTCTTGGCCATCGTTGCACTCGATGACGATCCAATTCCCATCGACGGTCATTGCCAAATCAATTACCAGAAATGGTACGTCAATCAGTTTGGCCGTAGACTCCGCCAGACGAAGAGCTTCTGATCTCTCGTTGGCTGACCATTGGTACGTGCGACCTTCCCACCAATAGCGACCGCCACCTACGAACTGATTTCTCCACCAGAAGGTTCTAAACTCAAAAGAGCTATCGACCTTGCCTTGGGAATTCCCTTCAACGGGACGCAAGCGAACAAAGTCCCGTACGACTACCGATTGCCAACTCAAGATAGGATCGCTTGCATATCTCACCATGATGTAATCGAACTCAGATGGCGAATTGGCAATCGACAGCGACTTCTGATGCCGACTGGTTTGCCGTGACCCTTTGACAAAGACAGGAAATTGAAACGACTCAGCAACGGCCTCTCCCGTGGGTGTCTCGGCGTAAACTTTGCTTTGTGGGGTACTTCCTTCGAGCAGCGGATACCACTGGCCAAACTCGCTCGCCTTATCATGTTGCTCCGGCGTGTGAATGAGGCGTATACCTTCGCTCAGCAGTGCTTCATACTCGACCCGATATTCTTCGAATGCCCCGCATCGCCCAACAGCCGTTACTTCAGGGGAACGTTGCCATGGTTGCCGACATGGAAAGAAGCTGCGGAAATCGAAATCATAGATCCCGACGCCGATTGGTTTGCTCCAAACCCAGAGGATGTCAGCAAGCAAGAGAAGTTCCGCCACGAATTACTTTTCCTCAAATCAATTTGGCATCGAACGGCACGGACGAAATACCAGCGTTTTTTGCCTCTTCCCCCATCAACCCCTACAAGGCTTATAGCGGGTGCCCAACGGTTTTGATACCCTACGACCCTAACATTATGGTACTGCAACTGTTCTGGAAAGATATTCATCATGCCTCTCCTTGGTGCCCACATGTCGATCGCCGGCGGCTATTACAAAGCAGTCAACGCCGCTGCCGACGAGGACATGAATGTCGTTCAGCTTTTCTGCAAGAATAACAATCAGTGGCGGGCCAAGGCCATTTCAGATAAAGATGTCGAACTGTTTCAAACGGCCCTAGCCGAGCGAAATGTTGAGGCCCCCCTTTGCCATGCATCGTACTTGATCAATCTGGCCTCCCCCAAGGACGAGCTATGGGAGAAGTCGATCGAAGGTCTGAAGCTGGAGATGGAGCGATGCGAGCAACTGGGAATTCCTAACCTCGTTTTTCATCCGGGGGCTCACGTCGAAGCGACCTTGGAAGAAGGAATCGAGCGGATTATTCTCGCTATCGATCGTCTGCACAAGGAACTGCCTGACTGCCCGGTGACGCTGCTGCTAGAAACCACCGCAGGGCAGGGGACCTGCATTGGTCACAAGTTCGAGCACTTGCAAGCAATTCTGCAAGGGTTGAAACAAGAAGCTCGCGTGGCCGTTTGTCTCGATACATGCCACATATTCGCCGCAGGCTATCCGATTTCGGAAGAGAAAGATTTTAAGGCGACCTTCAAAGACTTTGACAAGCTGATCGGCTTTCACAAGCTGCGGGCAATTCACTTGAACGACAGCAAGAAGGAATTGGGCAGCCGCGTCGACCGCCACGATCACATCGGCGAAGGAAAAATCGGTGTCGAGGCGTTTCGGCACCTGTTAAACGATCGCCGCTTCAAGAAGATTCCGCTGTACTTAGAAACCCCGAAGGGGGAAGAAGATGGAATCTCTTTCGATAGTAAAAATCTGGCCACGCTCCGCTCGCTGGTCAAATGAGCGTCTGGCGACCAGAACAGGACCCACGTTGGTTGGATCCTGTTCAGTTGACGTTTTCGCACGAAAAACGATCCGCTTAGACCGATTCGATGTACACGCCACGGCGATCACGTTCGGCCTGACGGGCATCGTCGATCATTAAGGCCACTTTCCTTACATCCTTAATCCCATGCAGGCGTAGTTCTGGATGGGTGCGATCGCTGGAGGTGATTTTGATGGTTCCGACATTAAACATGCGGTCCATAATCCCTTGCTCAATCGTCACATCGTCGACGTCGATCACTTCGATACGATCGGTGGTTCGGTTAATGACGCCAGATTCGTGGATAAAGCGGCGATTGGTCAGCTCGTAAGCGACCCCTAACTTGATCCACCAAACGCGAATTCCTTGGATAATCCACAGAACAGGGATGGCGATCAGCGAAATGATGATCATTGGCGGGAAAAAGATACTTGCCGCGATCAAACCGATCGTGATCAGCCCCAGAATGATGAAGCTGCCGCTTTGATCGACCGCCGAGTATCCTCCCTGCCAGATCGTTTCATCCGGGCCTCGTTCACCCCGCCGATGGGTTGCAGAGAACTTTTCCGCTGGGTCTGGCTGGGCTGGATCTGAAGCGGTATGACCGGCATCCTGTGGTTGGCTGGCATCCATCGCTCAACTCCTTATGGTTGTTCGGGGCAGGGGTTTCGACCCGCGTGGTTGTTGAAAACACATATTGCGTATCGAACGTTATTCGCAAAAACGAGACCATTCTTGCCGAAAATCTTCGTGCATTATAAAGGTTCGCCCGCTGCAAAAAAGCATCTGATCGAATGACTTTTGCCAAATGCCGTGCTGGAGACAATGTACGGAAATACAGGTTATCTTGTTAGTAGTTCGATACTTAGCTTGCTCAATTGGCCACTTCAGGCCACACTATGAAGATTCAAGTCGTTTCCTTGGTGAACGCGTTGAAATATTCTTGCAGCGTTTTCCTGTTTCCGAGTAAGCCCTATGCGATGCCCGTTTTGTCGAGCGGATCACGACCGAGTGATCGATTCTCGCGCCAGTCAAGACAGTTTCTCGATCCGCCGCCGGAGGGAGTGCCTGGACTGTAAGCGTCGTTATACGACTTACGAACGGGTTGAGGAACTCGACATCAAGATTGTCAAAAAGGACAACGTCCGCGAACCGTTTGCTCCTGAGAAGATCAAACGCGGTTTAGCGTTGGCCTGCTGGAAACGCCCCATCAGCGAAGCCCAAATCGAAGCGATCGTGGCTGCCGTCGAAAGCGAAATCTATTCGCAGTACGAAGGGGAAATCGAAAGCCGCCAAATCGGTGAAATGGTCATGCAGCATCTGCATGGGATCGATCAGGTAGCCTATGTCCGTTTTGCGAGCGTCTATCGCGAGTTCAAAGACGTCCGCGACTTCGTCGACGAGCTACAACCGATGCTAAAGAAGTACGCCCCCAGCGTGCCCAAACCTTCAAGCTAAAAAAGGTTGGGCACCCTTTTTGGGTTTGTCTACTCTTCGCACTGCAGCAAGATGGCTAATTCGGTTCGTAACCCTGCCACATCCAAACCAGCGTATCGGCCAGGGTTAAGTCATAGACGTTGCCGTCGCAGTGACGGGTTGCTTTGCTGAAGACGAAGCGGTAATCGTAACCTTTCTTCTGCAGTGCTTCCGCCGTGCGGTAATTGGCCATCACCCAGTTGTGATAGGTCTCTTCCGGGTCTTTCGCACGGTTGTCGTTTTCGGAAACGTGGGTGAAGATGCGGAGCGGTTTCTTTTCGCTGTTCTCGATCAGCTTCATACTCGAGTGATATTCCCAGGCACCCAGCGGGTAATCTTTTTCTTCCGGCGCGTCGTCGTCCTGTTGATCCACAAAAGTGCCCGAGTAGGTAATGATGCGGCGGAACAGATCAGGGCGGAACCAACCGGCCGTCAGCGCCGCCGCACCGCCGGAACTGCAGCCCATGATTCCCTTGCCCCACGGATCTTCGGTAAACGCCAAGTGAGGATAAGCGGCTCGGATCTCCTTGTTGTTCAACACGGCCGGCAAGACTTCGTCGTTAATGAAACGGGCAAAGCGATCTGACATCGTGTCGTACTCCAAACCGCGTTGGCTGCCTTTGCTGTCGTCCCCACCGTTCTCGACACCAATCGCAATGAATGGGGGCAAGCGACGGGCAGGATCTTTCGCAATCGTTAGATTATCGAGCGCGTTACGCACCAGATTCATCCGACTGGGACCATCCAACATGACCAAGATCGGTGCCTTCGTACCATCTTTATATTCCGCCGGAATGTAGACGAAGATCTTTCGCTCCTTACGAACCTTCTTCTTCGGGTCGAGCGTGGTATCTTTGCCGTCGAAAATCTTGCTTTCCGCCAGCGGCATCGAAAATTGAAAATACTTTCCCTGTGGATTTCCTTGATCGGTCAGAGCAGGGTCGATCTGGTATTCAGGCCCAACGACAAAATCGCCGTTGCCTTGACTCCTTGGATTTGGGCTCTCGTTTTCCTGAGCTTGAGCCGTCCAGCAAAAGAAGCCAGTCAACAAGATGAACGTCGTACAGATGCGATAGGCATGCGTCATGATGAGGTCGATTCCTATTCGGTGGAGGTCGTTTCTTAACAGAACGTAAGAGCAAGGAGGCGGGATTCTTCCAAGATATCTTAACAACCAGCGGTTGGCTTTGCTTGCCTATCAGACGACCAACCGAAGAATCTTTTCCAGCGACATGCCCTCGCCAGGCCAGTCTGCCCGAAGGGGTACTGGTCGCCGGTCAGTTCCAGTAATATTACTTGGAAGCGTTTCTCTGTGATTGTCAGCCCTGTTCCTCATCGTTTGAAAATCGAGTGCCCCATGACCATTGAAAATCAGGATGACATGAACGGGGTACTTAACGCCGGTCAGGTGGTTGCTTACGTCCGCGACAAAATGCTGAGTGCCATTGAGCCAGGCATCACGACGATGGAACTCGACGCACTCGGTGGCAGCCTGCTCGACCGGATGGGCGCCCGGTCTGCCCCACGTATTACTTACGATTTCCCTGGTTCGACTTGCATTAGCGTGAATGAAGAAGCCGCCCATGGTATCCCTGGCCCGCGCATCATTCAGGCAGGGGATATCGTCAACGTCGATGTCTCGGCGGAACTCGACGGCTACTTTGCGGATACCGGCGGCACAATCGTTGTCCCGCCCATCAGTGACGTAAAAGCGAGGCTATGCCACGCCACGCAGTTGGCTTTAGACAACGCGATGCATGAAGCCAGAGCGGGGGCGCCGGTCAATCGGATCGGCCATGCGATCGAGCAGATTGCGAAAACGCACGGCTTTCAAACGGTTCGAAACGTCGGTGGTCATGGCATCGGGCGAAGTCTTCACGAAGAGCCCGAAGGCATCTCTGGCTATTTCAATCGGAACGATCAACGTCGTTTGAAGTTAGGCCAGGTCATCGCTATCGAGCCGTTTCTTTCGACTCGAAGCACCCATCTGATCGAAGCGAAGGATGGGTGGACACTGATCGCCCACCCAGAGAATTTGACCGCTCAATTCGAGCACACGGTTATTGTCACACGCGGCGCACCAATTATCGCCACGCTCTCTGCCGACGCTCGATAACGGGAAGCGTTAATAGCAGCGTTTGAGAACGAACTCGGCCAATTGGCGGAGGGCTGCGGTGGCGTCGTTATCGGGCCACTGCGAGATCGACGAAAGCGCCGTTTCGACATAACTGATCGCCGTCTCGCGGGCGTAGGCGGCGCTGTCGAATTCTTCTAGCCAAGCTTGAATTTGGCCAGGAGAAGGCTCCGCAGAACCGAGCACTTCCAGCATCTTGGTTTTGGTTGCGGTCGGTGCAACCTTCAACGCGTGGATCAGCGGTAAGGTCGGCTTGCGCTGGGCCAAATCGGTTCCTAAGGTCTTGCCGGTCTGGTCGGTGTCTCCTTCGATGTCGAGCAAGTCGTCGACAATCTGAAAAGCGATTCCCAAGCAGCGACCATACTCAGCCGCTTGCTGGCCAGCCTCTTCCGGCGACTCGGCATAAGTCGCCCCCAGTTCGCAAGCACACTGACAAAGCACGGCGGTCTTGGCTTCGATGATCGAAAGGTATTCGTCTTCGCTCAGGTCGAAGCGCCCCTTGGTCGTGATCTGACGCAGTTCCCCTTCGCAGACGACATTGGTCGCCTGACCAATCTTGCGAGCCGCCAACGTCGTGGGAAGCGTGCTGGCCAGGTAGAACGCATGGGTGAAGAGGAAGTCGCCCACCAAGACGCTCGACTCGGTTCCCCAGCGATGATGAATCGTTGGCAAATGGCGTCGAGTTTCGGCCCCATCGAGCACATCGTCGTGGATCAGCGTGGCGGTATGAACCATTTCCAGCACCGCGCCAAGCTTGTGATGGGCAGGGGTCAACTTGCTCCAAGCTTGACCGCAAAGAAGGACCAAGGCAGGTCGAAGTCGCTTACCCCCCAGCAAGTATCCATAGGAAACAATATCGCTAACCGCAGGGAACTTCGAGGACATTTCCCGCTTGAGTATTGCCTCGACCTCGGCCAGATCCGATTCGATCCCGCCATAGCAACGCATCAATGTTCCAGCTTCAGGAGCCGACGATGTTTGATTAGTAGCGGGATTCACGTTCAGTTTGACTTTCGTCTAGTTTTCCGTGTTCAGCGTTCTGTCTTCAGCAATCGGCAAGGAAATGCACATAACGTCATTCTTCCTCCCTTGCTGAAGACGGAACCCTGAAAACTTCCAACGACCTCCTAAGGATTGTTCTCTCGCACGTACGTACCCGACTTGCCGCCAGACTTCTTCATCAGGCGAACTTGACGGATTTCCATGCCACGATCGATCGCCTTGCACATGTCGTACACCGTGAGGGCAGCAACGGATGCCGCCGTCATGGCTTCCATTTCTACGCCTGTTTTGGCGGTCACGCGAGCTGTCGCGGTGATTCGCAAGTTTGTTAGATCGTCGAACTTAAACACGATGTCCAAACTTTCCAACGGCAGTCCATGGCACAGCGGGATCAGTTCATCGGTTCGCTTCGCAGCCATGATACCGGCCAAGCGTGCGACCTGCAGGACCTCTCCCTTTTTGTTCTGGTTTTCGCGGATGGCTTCCCCGGTTTCGGCCAGCATCGTCACGCACGCCTCAGCCACGGCTTCTCGAACCGTCGGCTGCTTCTGTCCGACATCGACCATGTGGGCCGCGCCAGAGCTATCGAGATGCGTGAAATCGGCCATGGGAATCCCCCAACCTAAAACCGCGAAACCCTCCATGTTAAGTCGATTTAGCAATTTCCAGTAGGGGCGTTCCCAGGATTTCCTGAGCGGCCAACCCGCACCACCCGTCTAGGGTACACGCAAGACCAATGCAAGCTCCTTGTCTGCTCGAAAAAATCGAGGGATTGCGGGGGGCGACTCTTCCCCTTTCCTTAGGCGAAACCGCAGGACAAATGGTCGGCATAACACGGAATACCTGGGAACAATCCATAAAAAAAGACGCCGCGAAATTCATCGCGGCGTCTTTTTAAGCTCGGATTGTGGTAACCCCGAAGGCTTGGTCTTAGACCAGTTCCTTCTTAGCACCGATCAAGGTTCGTAGGCGTTCTGCCAGCAAAGCCGCGTCGAACGGCTTCTTGAACGTCTCATTGATCGTGGATCGATCGAAGCTCATTGAGCTTCCATCGTCGGGTAGCAAGGCAATCAGAATCGTTTCCGAAAAATCGGGATTCCGACGCAGATTCTGGCAAATCTGCAACGCCTCGATACGACCGATCGAGAAGTCCACGATAATGCAGTCCGGGTGAAAACCTTCGGCTTGAATTCCCGCCTCAAAACCACTCGCGGCCACGCAGACCTTGAATGCTTTTTCGAGCGGAAGTTCGCGACGCAAATTTTCAACCAATACTTGGTCCTGAGCGACGATAAGCACCTTGGCCATGGCTTCGTCTTCCAGGTCGCCAAGGGGCATTCCGTGTTCTTTCAGGAACTTGATCAAATATTCCCGCGGGATTCGTCGGTCCTGGGATCCAGGAATACGATACCCCTTAAGTCGGCCCGAATCGAACCACTTGCTCACAGTGCGGGGGGCCACTTTGCAGATCTTTGCGACCTGTCCTGTTGTGAAGACCTTCATCACAGGCTCTCCATTACTCTTTCGTTGAGTTGACCTCCACAGTGTTTCCGGTTCTGGCGGAAACACGAAAATCGCCCCTCATCTTCGTCTTGGACTCTTCTGGCGATCCCTCGCACATGGCTATGGGCAGAGTCGCAATCCTTCGATGTCTGGGTCAGGGCGCTACAAACGCTGCTTCTCTTGTGGCTCGTACTCAGATCCTTCTGAACCGTGCCGTTCAAGCGGAAACCAAAGAGCCACTACTTGGGAATGATTCACCAGGGCAGTTCTTACGAACCAACCTGGCTCACCTATCACGCAGCGGTCGGCGATACGGTGACCAGTGGGAGAACCGAAACAGAACAACTGTCGTCACGGATGAGGTCACACCCATGGCGCAGTATTGGTTTGTTAAAGATTCCCCCCTTGGCCGGCTGCTAACTCTTTCCAACTGCAACAAGTGCTGCAATCAGGAAGCGTGTAACAGACCTTCCGAGAGTTAATTTCGAAGTTTCGGGGGTACTTTCTTTAGCATCTTTCCGATCTGTTTGGCGCGATCTTCAAAATCACACCCAACGCACCGCGCCGTTTGGAGGAGTTATTCTGACTTTAACGGCGTATTGAGGGGCTAGCGGCTGATCCTATCATCCAGAATTATTCGCATGGGCCATTAAAAAGGCCACCAGCGATTCTGCCAGTTGTGCCACGGATGCCCGTACCGGTGGTGGGTTATCAACAGATATTGGGGGCTACAGCAGCGGTGATATTAGTCACCACTGCTATCTCGCTGGTTCAGACTTTTCATCCTAGTTTTACGTTTGCCCACGCTAGCAGCGGCAAGTATCTTGGCGGCATGGATGACGAACAGGAAATTGCAGCAGCTCAAACCTCGCCCGCAGTGACACGCCCCTCGTGGCTACTGATTGCGATCTCGATTCCTTCGATGGTCGCCTGTTTATGGTTCTCTGGCATGCTGCTGGCGGTTGGGTTCGACCATCCACACCTTTTTCTTACCACCCTGACATGCTTGGTCGCTCTGATAGGCCCTGGCATGGTTGCCATGCAGCAATACTTGGGGACCTTTCGGGCGAGTCCATTCGGTGCTCGTTTCTGTATGATCTTCTTTGGTGTTATGGCTTTTCTCGTGTTTCTTCCCACGGTGTTTGCAACTCGTGAACTGTGGTCTTCCAAAATCTCTCAGGTCGAGTTGCTGACAACGCTGGCCAGCATGCTAGGTGTTGTTGTTTTTTTGACAAGCACTTCGGTTATGAACTACTTCCGTTGGAAGCAACTTCAAAGAGCAGAGCAAGCTGGGCCCCCCGTTGGTTGGCCCTGGCGGTTCAGCTTGTTGGAAATCATGGGAATCACCCTGGCAATTGCGATAGTGCTGGGTGGGACTGCCTTCTTCTCGCAGCGTTGAAGTAACGTCAAATAGTTGCGAGCGACGATTCAGGCCGATAGATTGGCGACTGGTATTGATCCCCCCGATTGATTGAAAGGAGTCTTAACATGACGCGAAGCCACGGATTTACGGTTTTGCTCTTAGCGATCTGGGGCCAGGCCTCGTTGGCAGACGAAGCGTTACCGAAGCTCGATCTCGCCGAATGTCCAGAGCCTGTCCAAGCGACCATCGCGCGAGAACTACACGATTTGCAGATTCCCCAGGTCGAGCCAATCGCCAGCGACGATAGCACCCTTTATCGCGTGGTCTACAAGATGGACAACATGTGGTACGAAACCAAAGTCCACGCCGACGGCACACTGCAAAGCAAGCTGCTGGAAAAGAAATTGCGGAACAAAGATTGGGGAGGCACGGCCGAGGTTTACTGGATTGAAGTCACCTACGACCAACAGCCGTACGATTTGTGTGTCAGTGTCGACGGAAAGCTACTCAGCAAACGGCTGCGTGAAAAACCGAAAGAAGAAGAGCCACCCGCCGAGGAAGCAGGCCCAGGCGACATCGCATTGCCCCAGCGCATGCCAGATGCGATCCGAGAACTCGTTCAGCGCGAATCGCGTGGCGGCGAAGTAACCGGTGTGCCGCTGCTGGCCAAAGACAACCCCCGCGTCCCCCATGCCAACTTCCGCTTCGAATGGAGTTTCGGCACGAAGGAAGGGACGAAAGTCAAATTTAAAATCGACCGAACGCCTGCCGTGAAGTAGCCCCGATGACCATTAGCACTACCGAAGCTCCGGCAGAAACCAATCTTGCGCCACCTCGTCCTTCGTGGCTGCTGATCGCTATTTCGCTGGTCAATATGGCACTCGGCGCGGTCACGGCCGCCGTAGGGCTGATCGGCCTGGAATTCGTCTGGCCGGCGTCTCCCTTCACAATGTTCTGCGTCATGATCACGCTCGTCGGCCTCGGCACCACAATCATGCAGTATCTGGGGACGTTTCATCGGAGTTTATTCGGCGCTTGGCTCGGAGGTACTCTGCCTAGTTTTAGCCTGATCCTGTTACTGGCCGTGAAGACCGTTGCTCCTGTTTTACTTTCTCTTGCAGGAGACGTTTCCGTAACCGATTTCATCGCCGAGTCTACCTCCTTTTTTCCCTACATCGTGATCTACGGTCTCGCTTCTTTTGGCGTGAACTTCCATTGGGTTTTCAAGTTACAAGCCTACGCCAAACAATCAGACGAAAAGAAAAGGTTCGCGTTCTCGCTGATGGAAATCTTGGGGCTGTGTATTCTGTTGGCCGTCGTCGTTGCCCCGGCCAGTTACCAGGCCCACCGTAATCCGGCCCTGTACATCGAAAACGCCTCCGTCGCTGACGTTCCTTTGCCCCTGCCGACCGGGGCGCAAGATATTACCTACCAGCGAAACCGCTTCGGCGTAGCGCGTGCCACGTTCGTCGTGGATGAAAAGGTCCTGAAGAACTGGCTACACAAAAACCACGCTGACGATCATTTGAATCTGGAAGAGATCACGACACCCGAACAGATCAGCACACCCAGCTACGAACAACACCTGCTCGGAGACACATTCACCGTAACAAAAGGTTTCCGTGCGACCTGGAGGCTTGGCAACCGGTATATTTCGCTTGTCTACGATCGCCCAAGCGGGACTGCCTACTACTATGAAATGATCATTCCTGCAAAATGAACTCCGCCCCTCAACCCTTGCTCGTCCATCAGATCGCATCGATCCTGTTGATCGCTGTTTTCCTGGCATTTGTTGGCCTGACATGGAACTTCGCATGGCCCCATGGAATTCGGTTGCGGCTTTCGGTGAGGTCACGGCCGCTGCGATGTGGGTGAGGCGAGCACTGATTTGCAAAACAGCCGATACGTGCGAATCTAGTGGCCCGCCTTGGGGAAACATGCCGCGTTATTTGGCGAGCGGAGTGACCGTTCGTTCCTTGCCATCCAGCCAGACACGTAGCGTATTGGCAGTCAACAACTCTTCCGCAGCGCAATTCAGTAGATCGGTGTCCCAGAGTACAAAGTCCGCCCGTTTTCCGATTTCGATAGAGCCGATGTATTGGTCTTGAAAGCCGGCTCGCGCGGCCCAGCGAGTGTAGCTCAGCAGCGCCTCCTGCCGCGTCATGCACTGTTCCGGAAAAAACTGGCTGCCATCTGAAAGTTGCCGGGTGACCGATGCGTACAGGCTGACGCGCGGATCGATCGATTCCACCGGTGCGTCGGTCCCGTTGGCAACGATCGCACAACTGTCGATGAGCGAACGCCAGACGTAGGCACCTTCGGAACTGCGGCGTTCACCCAATCGCTGCAGGACGAAAGGAGCGTCACTTGTGCAATGATTGGCTTGCATTGCAGGGATGACTCCCAACTTTCCAAAGCGGGGAATATCCTCGACTGATAAGTGCTGTGCATGCTCAACTCGCCAACGATGATCATTGCCGGCGTCGGCGCCAAGCACCCGCTCGTAAGTGTCCAGGACTTCGCGGTTGGCCTGATCTCCGATGGCATGCACGCACAATTGCCATTGGTTGGCTTTGCACATTTCTGCGATGCGCTCCAGTTCATCGATCGCGACGGTGTTGAAGCCAACGCTGCCCGGCAGATCGTCGTAAGGCTGTAGCAACCAGGCACCATGCGCTCCCAATGCACCATCAATGGAAACTTTCACGCTCCTCACGCTCAAGAAGCCATTTCCCGCCTGCTCGGTACGCGCAGCGGCTAAACGGCCTTCCAATTCCCGACTACTGGCACGGATCATAACCAGCATGCGCACCTGCAGTTGACCGGCATCGGCCAACTGTCGCAGCTTTTCCGCAAGCTCAAAGCTGCAGCCAGCGTCATGGACAGATGTGATTCCGTATCTCAAGCAGGCTTCACCCGCCAGACGAATCTGCTCGGACAAACGAGCTTGGCGATCGGCAATCGGCACTTGCCGGTCCGCCTTGGCTTTTGCTCGGTAAATGTGCGATTGTGCATTTTCAAGGAAGATGCCAATGGCGTCCCCTTCGGCGTCACGCACGATTTGTCCTCCCGGCGGATCGGGAGTATCGCGATCAATGCCCGCCAATTTCATCGCGGCAGCGTTTGCGAAGCAAGCATGGCCACTCGCGTGGGCAAGAATTATTGGGTGCGTCTCCGTGACTCTGCTCATCGACGTGTGCACGGGATATCCATCGATATTTTCGGTTGGCTCAACCGACCATTTGCTCTGGTGCCAGCCTCGCCCTTCGATCCAATCACCGGCGGGTGTTTGTTTGGCAGCCGACTCGACCTGACGGACAATCGCCTCCCACGAACGGGCTTGACTCAGATTCAGCATTTGCAGCGACTCGCCTAAGCCCACAAAATGCAGATGGCTATCGATCAGTCCCGGCGTAATCGTTTGGCCAGCGGCATCGACGACGGTAGTCTCCGTCCCCATAGTTCTACGCACATCGGCATTGCTGCCCACGGCTACGAAGTGGCCATTTCGAATCGCCACCGCCTCGACCCTTCGAAGCTGATCGTCGCAGGTCACGACATTCGCATTAAGAACAACTAAATCGGCCGGTGACTGAGCGTAGCCATAGCACGCGAATTTTAGGAGCAAGAGACCGAATGCGACCCAGCCCATTATCACCGACAGGGGATGACTGTTGGACCGCATCGGGCGTGGCGTTTGCAACGAATGGGACTCCATGGTCCATCGATCCTTCTAAAAACTGAAATTGCAAAGTTGATCTAGGAACTTTACCACGAACAGGTCGGTAGCCTTCTGGGGCACATTCACGATTTTCGATGTAAAGCAGGATGGCTACTGTTAATGGAAACGGAGAGTCCGCTGCTGTTGAAAGGAGTCGCCATTGCACAGGCCTTCAAGAATCGCATGGGCAGCTAATTCTCCAGGACTTCAACGCCACCGGTCCTGGGCTGGGGCAGATTACGATAAGCCGGCCTTAGACAAACGACGGAACTCCTTTAATGCTTTCAGCTTATCGAACGCCATCTGCAATCGCAACCCGCGCCTAGCATCGGTATTGACCACAACTTGGTACCGCGTAAGCCGGTCCAGATTACCTCTACGAGGCCTCGTGCCGAGTCGCCAATCCTTCAAGCAATCACAGTTCGAGATCGCCCTACCACGCAGCGCCGGCTAAATAGCGTTTGGACAGGCCGCTTATGAATGCCCAGGTCAACTTCGCGAACCTCACCGCCTGTGGCCGATCCGGCCTACCTTCGAAATCTTTACCATTGCTATACGGGAAAGCCCTAACAGCCTGTTGAATTTCTCAGATCGGCTACGTTATTGAGATTAGGGCGATTGCAGCGTTGTGAATTCCTCGACATATCTAGTGGATATGCCTGCGGATTCACGCCTTGCCCTCGCCCCAATCTCAATAACTCGCTGCCGAAGCAGAAAATCAACAGACTGCTAAATGCCATGGCACTGCTCGAATGCCGCGAGCAAAAAGCTCAATCGCCGACTTGTCACCCAGATGATTTTTCGGCCCGTGGAATTTGGCCCAGTCCCAGAATCTACTTCGGTCCAACATACGTCCGACACACCGAGATGCGTACGGTGGGCGTGTCATTTGCCTAATAACAAATGACGGTTCGTCCTGGAGCAGTGTATCGTTTGCCATACAACTGATTTCCGAAGGCTATGACATTCGTCACAGTACAGCAACTCCTTGATTACCGTGGCTTTAGGACGGCGATGATATATACTCATGTTTTGAACCAGGGAGGACGTGGCGGCCGCAGCCTGGTTGATTTCGACAGCCTTGGTTCCGATTAACGTGCGCACGTTATTCGGAAAGGTTCTGAATAAACATTAGTTATGTTACTGAACCATGTCTGATCCTGACCTATACCCAGATCTGCGAAAGGCAGGCGGTCTCTCCGCCGCCTTCAATGTTGCACTTTCTGCCCTAGAGTCTCGTCTGACAGCCAAGGATCTCCCTGAAGATATCCGGTTTGTTAACTATGCTCGCATTGCTGCTGATGATCGATTTTCGCAGGTGTACATCGCAGCCGAGGAACGCCTCTTCCTGATCGATTTCTGGCGTGCAGGGGTGCAGTATGCGAACGCCCAGACCGATAGCCTCGCCCTGTCTGCTAGGCTCATCGACTCGTGGGTTGGCAAGGCCTGTTCTCTGGACGAGTTGTGCAAGTTGCCCGCGATACGGCTTCGCCCCGGAGCCAAGGCCTTTGATGCAGGCAATGAGGTCAACTTCGCGTGGGAACGGTACTTGAGCGATGATGATGATCTTCCAGAGCTAAGGGAGTTGTTCAGGCTAGCGGCGGCGGTTCCCAAGCTGCGCCAGCTCTTCCCGTTCACTAGTCTGCATCGTCTGTGTTTCAGCCGATGCACCGGTTACCCCTATGTATGCGATCTTCCCTACCTCTGTCCATGTGAGGACGGCACGTATGAAGCCAGAGATGCCAAGAATCGGCTATTGTACAAGGGCACGGCAGCTGAAGCAGTGCAAGCTGCAACTGCAATCCTTCCAGCTGACTGCGGTCCAGCTAGACCTGGAACTGCAGATGACTACACCGCAACATAACTAGTCGCTCGAGCGGACGCGGCTTCGCAGCGTCACTCAGCTTTGACGTTACACACAAATTGGTTTCGATGTTTAACCGTTTCATGGAATGGCTTGTTGACGGCATTCGCCTACGTTTGGTCGGTCCAACATTACTTCAGGACATTGAACTTGTGCCACTTGGGGTGACTAACGCCGACGCCACAAGGCTCTACGGTCAGTGCGTAGAAGACGAAATTGGTGAGGAATTCCCGGAGTCACGGTGCTACTCTTATGAGCCAACAGAGTATCATCGGATTGATGTATGGGAGTGGAAATCAACCGTTCACGCGGTCGTCTACTTTTCCGCAATAGGCGATCCGGAACTGGATTTGAAAACGATCCGCGATGCTTACGGCGAGAATCAAGACTGGATTACGATCAACGAGGGATACAATTACCGCCGTGTTGATGGCAATGTACAACTTTGGTGCAGTGCGATGCCAGCAATTGGTGTCGGAACCGAGGAATACATGCGGGCGAAGGCGCAATTTGAACAAGCGACAAAAAACGACATGACAGAACCAAACGATGCACGTGAGTCGCCGGATTGAGTTTTTTTTGAAGTGGCTTGTCGTTCGCGGCGACCACGGGATTTGAGTCGTTCGCTGCTCAGGAAGGCGTGACCTGAGCACGTTGCCAATTTGCCCCAAGTTGCGTCGTACGATACAACGATGCAAGTCTAGACTTAGAAAAGTTCCGGCAACATCATGGAATTTGAACCGGACGAGTGGCAAGCCACGACCGATGTCCCTCAACCTTCGTGGCTTCATGCTGGGCTATCGTTTTTGGTCATCGTGGTCAGTTTGACCTTATTTGCTCTGTTAATCCCGCTCCTTTTCATCCCCCGTTAAAGTGGCTTTGTTTTCGCTGCCATTTCTACTGACGGTTATCAAGCTTGGCTGGGAAGCATCGGTTACGCCGCTAACTGCTCGGCAGAAGATGTCTCCCTTGAAATCACGAGCGTTTCGTGTTGGCAGATTGAAGTGGATCAGGTGCATGGGGTCGGTTCGGACTGAGCGTGCAAGGCCACTGCGACGAAGAAGATTGATTAGGCATCGTCGCGCGGTTCCAATGTTCATCGGTAAATCTTGGAGCCGACGTGAAAACACTGACTCTTCGGCGCGACGAGCGTCAGGCAGGCAGGTTCCGCGTGTCACGCACAAAAAGACGTGACCGTTGAGCAGCCAAACGCTAGAATTCGACTGGATGAGGACACGTTCAACGCGAAATTAGGGCAGCCGGCTGGTATTGACTTTTCGTGGGACGAAGGGAAGTTGCGTTACATGATTGCGGGAATGGACGACGATCTCGTAGGTGATCACGCACTAGAGGCTCATGGAACAGACTTGACGCCCGATGAAATCTACCTTACATAAACCAGAACCGGACTATTGCCGTAAGTGATGCCCGCCGACACACTGGCGGATAACAATGCCGTCTACACGGAGCCGCCGATCTCGCGGTTTGCCAGTGGAGCACGTACTCAGGCGGCCCGGTGACGGCCGCGGTCACCCGATTGAATTCGCAACATGAATGACGACGCGAACCTTATACCGATGTTCATACCATCTCTTGGTGCGATCCTAATCGCAGCAGAGGACAAGAAGGGCGAGCCGCTCACGAATAACGAAGTTCTCTCGATCCGCGACAATGCCGCTTGCATCATGATGCGGCATTCTGATGCCGCAAAGTTGGCTGAGTCTCGCGGCTACGACGACATTGATCCAGATAACTGCTGGTACGACTGGCAGATGCTTCGGCGCGAACTTGACCGAAAACCGAAACTCGACCCTGGTGCTCGCGTGGATATGTTCAGCGCGTCCGACCCTGCGTATCAAGAATGTGTTGCAAAGGCACGCGAATCACTCGATGAGTTTCGGTCGATGATTCCTCGGTATGATTCGCATTCGTGCCTAATCAAAACCAGACTTGATGACGGTCAGAGTAGCGGTTTCGTCTGGCTGTTTAACACGACCATTTCCGGCAATAGCTTCACCGCTGAACTATTCGAGGTTCCACCATCGGTTTCGCTGTTGAAGGTCGGACAAGTGCTCGAGGTTGCATTCGCTGATGTAATCGACTGGATGATCAACGATGATGGAACGCTGCATGGCGGTTTCACATTGCGCTACCATCGTGCGAAACTTCCTCCTGACGAACGTGCGGAGTTTGATGCACACGTTGGCGTCACAAAATACGGGTAACCAGTCGGTGAACCTGAGTTGTCTCGTCTTTCGTTTTTCCAACGTCAAATCCGTTGGTCTGCCAACCCGGATACCTCAGTCGTTATCCCGCTATTGATTGATTTACACCGATGGCAAATCTCATCACCAATAAGCACAAGAATCAGCTACACGGGGAACGCCCAACCAAATTTCAAAAACGGCAATCCAATCGACGCATCCGCAAAATGCACCTCGTCGATGACGTGGAACCGTCACCCGGAGGCGGCAACGCTAACAAACACTCCAAACGTAAACGATCAGGGATCTGCCCAATCTGCCTTGCCAAACTGGAACGAAACAATCGAAAGACTCGATACGTGAGCAAATGCTCGTCGTGTCGCGCTCAGTTCGATCCTGATTTAACCTGTTTGCGATGCAAAACAAATCGCGTGTGGCGGGGAAAATCGGAATGCCGATGCAAGGGTTGCGGCAACATCGTAGAATGAACCCGCAAGCAGCCATCCGAAATCGCGGGATAACCATGGGTTGCATACGGAGTTACGGATCACGCGGGTTTTGAAAATTATGCTGTTTGCCGCTGCCCGGTGAGCCCTGCTGTTGCCTTTGCAAAGTACTTGGCTCATCGTTGTGGGCCTAGCCTTTCAAACAATGTAAGGAAGGCGTGACCTGAGCACGTTACCAATTTGACCCATGGTTCATCGTACGATGCAAGTCTAGACTTAGAAAAGTTCCGGCAACATCATGGAATTTGAACCGGACGAGTGGCAAGCCACGACCGATGTCCCTCAACCTTCGTGGCTTCATGCTGGGCTATCGTTTTTGGTCATCGTGGTCAGTTTGACCTTATTCGCTCTGTTAATCCCGCTCCTTTTCCAGATACGGTTAGCGATCGCTTTGTTTTCGCTGCTATTTCTGCTGGCGGTTATTATGCTGGGCTGGGCGCAGTATTGTGCGACGTTTCTCCGCCATCGCAAGGCAGCCGAAGTCGCTATCTGGCTCAATGGAGGGCTGGCAGCGATCAGTGGCATCCTGCTCTTTATGGCCCTTCCTCAAATCCTGGCAATGCTCGTCGCTGAACCGCAGAAGGTCAGCCGCGTCCTTCCCATCGTCACGTTCTTCCTGCTCAGCATGTTGAGTAGCCTCTCGAACTACTTCTGGTGGCAAAAGCTCAAACGTTACCCGGTCGAAGAGTTCAAGGTTCAACGCCGTTTTCGCATCTCGCTAAAAGAAATGCTGCTCGCATTTACGGCGCTAACGTATGTGATCGGCATTATGTCCCTCGTCCATCGCAACGGCGTTCTAAACGGGCCGTTTTAGCATGCCAAGTTGTGGCGAAAAACGTTGCGAGTTCTTATCGTAGGAAGATGGACTCTCCACAGCGTACTTATGGGCAACTCGCTTCCGCAGCAATCGTGATTGCGTGGGGGACTTGGTTTGTGGGGATGATGCTCAGTCGGATCATCAGAAACGATGAATACGTTACATTCATAGGCGTCATCGCGCTTCTAGGCTCAGGGTTGATCGCTCTTCAGCATTATCGTTCAACCTTTCACGCGAACCTCTCAGCCGCTTGCTTCTGCATGGTGTTGACCTGTTGTAGCGCGGTATTCTTTACGGTGATCTTCCTCATCTTCATGTTCATGATGGCCTATCAGTTTTTCACCAAACTGGCATTACCTCCGTTGAACCGACTTGGACTCACCCTGGTTTTCCTGGCGGTCGTGATCAGCATCGCCCGCTCGAACCTTCGCTGGTGGTTAGAGCTTAAGCAGTGGCAGGAAGAGAAGGGGGACCTGTTGCCAACGCATCGCTTCACCTTGCAAGAGGTTTTCCTGCTCACCCTCTGCGTGGGAATCGCCCTGGGAGTCGCTCGCTTCTATTCCAGCTATTAAAATTCGCCAATTGCTCTACGCCCAGGCACAACCAACATCTGGAAGTCACGCACCATGAATGCCACTACTTTGGATTATCCACGTCCCAATCTTGCGCACATTCTGGCGGCGGTGGCGATCATTTTGCTTTCTCTCGTGTTTATCGGTACGCTCGTTCCGGCACTGATTATCCCTGATGGTTGTACCACGTTCAGTGCCATCATTTTTCTTCCTTGGCCGGTGATCTTGGCAGTGGTGCAGTATCGAGGGACTTTCCGGCGGAACCCCAAGTCGGCCAGAATAGCTTTCCTATCTTCCGTTTTTCTCGCCGTATTACCGTTTCTGGTATTGGGGGTGGTGCTTACGAGTGGAGCAGCGTTTGCCATCCGCTTTTCGTTTTGGCTAAAATTGATGGCGGCAAGCTTGCTTACCTTGGGGATGATGCTGGCCAATGGGCACTGGTACTGGGAACTCAAAGAAGCAGTCACGGATGACTGGATTGGCCCCGCTTCGCGAATCATCTCGCTGCGGGAAAGTTTGCTCTTCGTAGGTGCCATCTGCGTGGTGCTGGGTGTTGCCGTGCCGATTGTCCACAACACGAAGCCGAATCAAGCCCTGCACGTCACGGCCGAGGAGACACCGTTCTCGCTACCTGAAGGTGCCTACGACGTTACCTATTTTCGGTACTTCGGCGGAACTCGCTTTCAATGCACGGCGGAGGAAGATGCCTTCCTGGCCTGGTACGACGAAGGTGTCGGCACGTTAGAATCGCTGGCAGCGAACCAACCTCTTGATCCCATTCAAAAGCCGACCGGTACCGGCGTGATCGTGGGCTTCGCCGCGAACGGTCCGATAACCGAGCCGCAATCGGTAACCAGCGGCTGGAAATATTATTGGAACCGAGAAGACCGCTGGGTGAGCGTCCTCTACGATCGGCTCAACAAGCGGCTCTACTACGAGATCAATACCCGCTAGTCGCTGACAAACGCCAGTTAAGACGCCTCAGTCGTTTCGCAGCCTAAGCACTTCTGGTAAAACCAAGGCACGCCCCTGAAAGGTTCCTGCGACGACACCTCTTGAGACAATCACGTGAGTGAAGAACCGTCCCCAACCGTACCTCTGCGTCCCTCGCCCGGCCAATTTCCGAGCCCAGTGGACGCAGCGGTCACCACGTTTCTGGTCATGGGAATCGGGATTTTGATTTCGATTTTGGGGGCTGCTTGGCTCAACATGCCTTTCGAGCGAGATAAAGGGGTCGTTTTGCTCGGTCTAGGAACGGTTCTGATCGTGGGTCAATATGTGGGTATAACCCGCCGCAATCGTGTCTGCCTGGCGATTGCCAACGGCATTCTAATCGCGATCGTCTTGCTTTTTGTTCTGTTGACCATCGCCTATCCACCACTATTCTTCCTCTTCGCTGCCATCACGGCAACAATCCTAAAAATGAACTGGCACCACCGCACCGCGATACTCCACCAAGAGCAAGCAGGCGTTCCTAATCCTGCTTCCACCAGGATGACGCTGCGAGAATTACTAGGGGCGTTTGTGATCCTAGCTTTGATCTTGGGGCCGGCGCAGATCTTAAGCCGCATGCTGGATCGCTAAGGGGATGATGTACAACGTGCGAGATAGAATACAGCGTCGGCATTTCGCTTACGAGAAGCCTTCTGCGATCTTTATCATCTTCACCTGGCTTACGATCATCCAAGGAATGTTGATCGCCATAGCTGGCCTGGCGACCGGTTCCAAAAACCCACTCGGTTTTATGATCGCGGGGTTCGGGCTGGTGCTCATTGTCTGCCAATATGCGAGCACGTATCGGAGGAATCTTCACTGTATGTGCGTGGCCACGCTGCAACTCTTATTGCTTAGTCTGATATGCGGTTTTTTGCTTTTAAAGGGAGGATGCGCTGCCGTATTTCCGTTCGTCATATCGTTGGTTACAGCCGCGTTCAATACAATCTGGGCCGTGTCGCTCGTCGAACAGCGCTCGATTGTTCCTGACAATCTCGAGTCCGAGCAGATTTCATTGATTGAGATCTTCATGGCGATCTTGATCGCCGCTTTGATCTTGGGACCGGCGAGTGCCTTCTATCGATAGCAAACGCTACGCGACCGAGACATCGCCGTCGCCCGTTTCGTTTACGTCGTCGAAGCGAACGCTGACTCGTTTCGAGATGCCAGACTCTTGCATCGTTACACCGTGCAGGGTCGTGGCGGCTGACATGGTTGCTTTCGAGTGACTCACGATCACAAACCGCGTCCAGTCGAGAAAGCCGTTCAACACGTCGACGAAACGACCGATGTTGGCTTCGTCGAGCGGGCCGTCGACTTCGTCCAGAATACAAAACGGACTAGGGCGGAACTGGAAGATAGCCAGCAGCAACGTCACCGCCGTCAGGGCCCGCTCGCCACCAGAAAGTAGCGAGATATTGAGCGAGCTTTTCCCAGGCGGCGTGGCGATCACGTCGATCCCCGCTTCCAGAATGTCGACCCCTTCTTCCACAATAATATCCGCCGAACCACCCCCAAACACGCGGCGGAACATAACCTGAAAGTTGCTCCGAACAGTTTCCAGCGTTTCCTCGAACAAACGGCGGCTGTCGACGTTGATCTTGCTGATAATCTTTTCGAGCGACTCTTTCGCTTCCGTCAAGTCTTTCAATTGGCCGTCGAGTTGTTCAAAGCGGGTTTGAAACTCGTCTAGCTCTTGCAAGGCCTGCATGTTGACCGAACCGATGTTGCTGATCTTACGCCGCAGGTCGGCGATTTCTTCGTCGACCGCAGCCCGGTCGCCAGGCAGTTCGACCGCATCCAAATCGAGTTCTACTTCCGAAATCTCGATCGCGTAGTCGTCTCGCAAGCGACGTTCAAGCGTGCTTCGCTCGTGCCGCAGGTCGGTAAACGAAAGCTCTTTACGGTGCAATTGATCGTCGACGGTCCGTTGCCGCTGGCGGGCTTCGACCAGTTTCGAGGTGTTTTCTGATTTGGCTTTTTCTAAATGTTTGCGGTTAGCGCGATCAGCGGCCAGGGCGTCGTTCGACTCGGCCAGCTTGAGCATCGCCGACGCGTACTCGCTGGTCCCGCGTAAGATTTCGAGCTGCTGGTTTTGAATCTTGGTGGCATTCTGGGCGATGGCCTGGCGAACGTCGGTCAGGGCCGCGCTCCGTTCGGCAAGGTTCTCTTGCAGACGCTGGCTGCTTGCCTCATGCGATTCGACCTGCTGTTCGGCCCGGGCCAGTTCCACCTTCAAACCAGTAATCTGCCCGCGGCTATCGCTCAGGCTCGCTTCCAGTTCGCCCAGCGTTTGGGTGAGGCTTTCGCTTTCGACTTCCAACTGGGAAATCGCTTCGCGCGTGGCGGCCAACTCGATTTCCTGTTCGGCGAGTTGCTTCTCGTCGCTCTCGATCCGAGTTTCAATCGTTTCCCGTTGTTCCAGCCGTTTTTTCAGTTCGCTATCGGCATCGGCAATGCGGGATTCCAGCCGCTGCTTCACCAAGCGATGTTCCGTTAGTACCGACGAGGCTTCCTGCTGCTGACCGACCAGGTCTTCCAAGGCTTGTTTCTGCTGGGCGATCGTTTGCTGCTCATCGCTTAGGAGGGCTTCTTTTTTCTCGAAGGCCTGTTCCAGCTTTTCGACCTCGTTACGCAGGGCACGCAGTTCGCTTCGTCGCGAAATGATGCCCCCGACGTTGGTCGTCGGTCCGGCATAAACGCGACCATCTGCTTCTAACAACTCGCCATCGCGGGTAACAAAACGCAAACGCTGCGGATACCGTTTTTTTAGTTCAATTGCCGAGCGGGCATTATCGACGAACCAGATATCACTCAGCAAAAACGCAGCGACCGGCAGGAACTCGTCCTCTGCTTCCACAAAGTCGAGTGCGTTGCCTAGCACGCCCGATTCCTGCCGCAGACCGGCGGGCTCTTCGCTCTGTGGTTGCGGCAGCGACTCGATATCGAGCAAGCCAACCCGCCCCGGAAAGATCACTTCCCGCTCTAACACTTGCTGCAACAGATCGCCGTTTTCCAGCAGCACCAACTGGGCGGCATCGGCCAACGAAATTTCGATCATGCGGGCATATTCGACGTCGACCCGCACCACGTCGGCCACCAGGCCAATCACCGATTGAAACAACGGCAATCGTTCGACGCGTGCCCGGGAAAGGATCTCTTTTACCCCCGAGTTGACCCCTTCGCTGGTCCGCTCTAGTTCGTCGAGAACCGAAGCCCGTTCGGCAGCCACGGCGCGGCGGCGAGACAGGGCATCGAGATCGGCTTGGATGTCAGCCGCTTCCTGCTCTTTAACGCGGAGGGCTCCCTTGGCGTCGGTCACGTCGGCCTGGGCGGTCGAAAGGTGCTCGACCAGGCTTCCTTCGTCTTCCGTTAACTTCCCCAGTTCAGAGCGATGCTCTTCCAAGCGAGCCTCGTCCCGCTCAATCGCTTGTTCAATCGCGGTCAGTTGGTTTCGGTCGCTTTCAATTCGCGCCTTAACCGCCCCCAGAGCGTTGTCCAAAGTCGAGACATGCCGCAGCATTTCCAGATGCTTCTGGCGATTGGTTTCCCCTTGTTCTCGTTTGGTTTCGATCTCGGCTTGAACTTCCTGCGTAGCGGCCTCGACACTTTCGAGATCTGCCGAGACCACATCGCGCTGCGTCATCGCTTTGGAAAGATGCTGCCGCGCGTCGGCCAGGTCGGCGGTCAGGGTGCGCAGGGCAGTGAAGTTGCGAGCCAGGTTGATGGCTTGCACCTTGGCTTCCTGCTCCAGGTCTTCCAAGGCTCGGAACTGCATGCCGGCAGCGGAATGAATCGTGGCCAAACGTTGAGCCAGCTTCGCGTGCTGCTCTTCCTTCTGGCTCAGCAGCGATTGCAGCTCGAATAGTTTCGCTTCGGCACTTTCTAAGCCTGCTTCCGCTTGAGCGATGATTTGCTGGGCATCGGCTTGTTCTTGCCGCAGGGCTTCCAGTTCGCTGGAATATTGTTCGACGCGGGTAGAAAGACTGTTCCAATCTTGCATCCCGACAACCGTTCGCAGCAGCTTCAGCCGTTCGGTGTATTCGCGATATTTCTGCGCTTTGCCGGCCTGAGCTTTGATGCTGCGATAACGCGAGCCGACCTCTTCCACAATATCGGACAGGCGAACCAGATTTTGGTCGACACGATCCAACCGCCGCTGCGTTTCCAGTTTTTTGGCTTTGAAGCGGCTGATGCCGGCAGCTTCCTCGAACACTGCCCGGCGATCGCGCGGCGAAGCTTGCAGCAGGGTATCGACTTTCCCCTGTTCGATGATGCTGTACGCGTCGGTGCCGATCCCGGTACCACGGCACAAGTCTTTCACATCGCGCAGGCGGCAGGGATGCCGGTTGATTAGATATTCCCCTTCGCCACTGCGGAAAACACGCCGCGTGACGTGAACCTCCGGGGCATCGATCGGCAAGGTTCCTTCCGCATTGTCAAACACAATGGTCGCCTCGGCGGCGTTCATCGGTTTGCGTCCATGGGCGGCCGAGCCCTTAAAGATGACGTCGGCCATTTCCTTGCCACGCAGGCTCTTGGCACTTTGTTCGCCGAGAACCCATTTGATCGCGTCAACAATGTTCGACTTGCCGGAACCATTGGGACCAACAACCACCGTGATTCCTTGCGGGAATTCCAGGCGAGTCTTGTCGGCAAAACTCTTAAAGCCGTGAAGCTCTAAGGCTTTCAGCATGGTCGGCTCCGCAAGGGCGGCGAATTAAAGGAACATCGTGTACAAACACACTAGAGTCCTCTAATCGAACGTCGGGATCAAGGCGCCATCCCCTTCAGCGGAGGTGGATACCTCGGAAGACTCTTCGGTTTTGGCAGAATCTCCGGTTTGGGTGAAGTTATCGGCTAGCATTTCGCTCGATTCAAGCTCGCCAGCGTCCTCTTCTTCCGATTTGATGTAGCTGCGGTCTGGTCGCGGCATCGCGTTCACTTCAACACGTACCGACATGTATCCTTCGTTTCGCAGGCCGAACAGCGTACGCACGATTTCGCCGTACTGACAATCCAAATCTGTCAACGCGCGGATCAGCTGGACCACATCGGTCGAGCACTCACGAATCTCTTCCTCTTCGCCAGCGGTGAATCGCATCACTTTCAGCTTGCGATGCCCATTGCTGCGAATGGTGAGTCCATTCTGGCCGATGAAGATGACATCCCCTTCGAGCCGGACATCGTTGCCAAACACGGTAATTTCAGGTCGGTCTTTCAAACGAAAGTGAACCAACGCCGGAGCAATCGAACGAATCGCGTGCAATTGCACACCATTGGCCAGCGTTATCCCCGCAATTGAAGGAAGTTCGTTCGAGCGTTTCTTCAGCTGATCGAACGCACCGTACCGAGCTTCCGCACTTTCGGCGTTAAGCAAACCTTCCATAGCATCGATCACGTCCAAGTCGTCAAACGACCCCAATGCGAGCAAAGCGCGATAGCGGAAACCATTGTTCCGCCGGGCCGCTTCGGTCAGCGGCTCGATACACTCGGAATCGTTCAGGTAAGCCAACGCTTCCGCCGAACAAAATCGCACCAGTTCGTGATCGGAATCGAGTCCCTTTTTGAGTGATTCGATCCCTTCTTTGCCGACCGCTTCCAGTTTCATTGCCCCGACTTGGGTCGTGGCTTGATCCAACAGCAACTTCTCCGCCTCAGCGATATACTCGAGACGGGCAGGGGTGGTCATCGCAATAGGGATGTAGCGAATGACTCGCATGTAGCGCGAGATGTTATCTTTGTAGCGGGGATGAACGGCTAGTTCGATGTATTTGTCGGACTGTGGATTGGCGACTCCTTGCTTCGAGCCGTCCAGGTACATGTAGAACCGTTTGTTGATCACGGCCCCAACTCGGCTACTCGCCGCAATCGAAACGTGATCTTTCACCAAGCCTAAGCCCAGAGGACGTTCTTCGACGAGACGAGCACCACCCAAAATGTTGCCACGTTTTTGGTTGGCCTCGGTTACCGTTCCATCAATCACACTATCGAGCACGATCGGGCCAGAAGCCCTGGCGATATCACGCCCTTTTCGCATCTTGCCACCCAGCATTGCCATATCGCCCAAGCGGGTTTCCGGCATGTAACCACTTTCTAAGCTGGTTGTATCGGTCTCTGGTGGCACGACCACACGAACGTCCACAATATCCCCTTTGCGGGCACCAGGAGGAATAATCGCTTCCGCAAAGACAACCGCCGTGTTAGGCGAGCCTAACCACTGGCTGGGATTATCGATCTGACGGGTTCGCATCTCGCCGAGAACCAAGTTGCGAGCTTCCCCAGGAGGAGGATCGCTGCCGGTTCCTTTTAAGGTAGTTACCAGCGTAATCGCCTTGATAATCGCCGAGTTCATCCCGACGACTCCTGTCAAGTCACCAACGGTCTCTACCTTGTCCCAATCGTGAGAAGGTTCGACCTCTTTCGGATCGTTGCTGGTCCACGGGGCTATGCAGCCAAGCGTGGAAATCTGTCCTGCTATTAAAAGACAGGCAACAAGAATGCGAGCCGTGTTCGAGCGTCCGTGCCGTGGCATTGGGTTGTTGATCCGCCGAAGATGTACCGGTGCGGTTCGAGGAACTCCTTTGCCTCGTAACCAGATCGGTCGAAACAGTAGGCAAATCTGATAGCACGATCAATAGCAATTTCTTGACCTGCTTGATCTTACGGCGGATCAAAGCCACTGCGGCAGAAAGGATTGCAGCGCAAAATTCGCCACGCACCACGCAAAGCCCCTGAAATTGGGCCGTATTTGCGAACCGCCCGGATGAAGTAGTGGCTGCAAGTCGGGTGAAAACGACACTGCTGCCCTACTATCGGGCTAAGTGTGTATTGGTAGCAGCGAACCAAAAAAATCATGGTTTCTGCCAGCAAGGCCTGGCCGGCCGCGTACAGGAACTTCATCGCTGATCGTTCCCAGGCGCGGGCTTGTCGGTGCTGGCATGGTTACGCTTCCATTTGCGGGCAGCACGATGGGCAAGTTGCACCAGTCCGCTTTCCAGTGCTGCGAACGACGGGTGCTGCTTCGATTGGGGCAGCACCACCAAATCGAAACCGAACGGCAGCTTTTGGCGGTTCAACCGAAAGGCCTCGCGGAGGCGACGCTTCCACCGGTTTCGCTGTACCGCGTTGCCGATTTTCTTTTTGGAAACCACCAACCCGATCCGCGCTTGCTGGGCATCGTTTCGCGCGGCATAAACGACCAGCCAACCGTTGCCAGCCGACGAGCGACGCGTAAAAACGGTGTCGAACTCGCTTGGTTTCTTCAAACGAACAGTCGCCGGAAATCGCTGAGAGTTATCGGCCACGCTGCACCTTTAGGTTACCACCGCAGGTCTTTGCGCGGGTTCTCGTCCGGGTGGCTGTCGGCAAAGCTCTGCACAGCGGCCTTCAGTTCGTCCGAAGGGTGCTCTGGCACGGTGACTTGCAGCACCACATAGAGGTCGCCCGCGTCTCCCTTGCTGCTGGGCACGCCTTGGCCACGCACCCGGAGGCGGCGTCCGCTGGAACTGCCTGGCGGAATCTTCATGGTGACCGTTCCCCCTGGTGTAGGAACATCGACCGAGCCGCCTAGCATGGCCTCAGCCAACGTCACGGGAACTTGGACTTCCAGGTCTTTGCCGTTCCGTTTGAAGTATTTGTGGGACTCGACATGGATCCGAATCAACAAATCCCCATTCGGTCCGCCCCCTGGGCCGGGGTCGCCTTGGCCACGGAGACGAATCTTCTTGCCATCTTCGATCCCCGGAGGAATTTTGGCGGTCAGCCGGTCCATCTCGCCGTTAGGCCGACGGACGTTCAGGTTGATCTCGCCCCCTTCCATCGCTTGCTTGAAGGAGACGCTGGTGTCGTGCTGGATATCGTGCCCCCGCATCGGTTGGGCATGCCGCCGCCGCGAACCGCCACCGGCACCGCCTCCTCCGCCGCCAAAGCCGAAGATATCCGAGAAACCTTGGCCGCCTCCTCCACCACCGAAGAGGTCGCCCAGGTCGAATTCAAATTGCTGGCCGCCAGGTCCGGGGCCACCTCCCGCCGAGCGGTATTGATGGAAACCGCCAGGTCCGGGGCCGGGACCGGGACCAGCTCCCATGTTTTCGAAGTTGCTGCCAAATTGGTCGTACTTCTTCCGCTTCTCCGCGTCGCCGATCACGTCGTAGGCGTTTTGAATCTCTTTAAACTTGGCCTGAGCATTCTTGTCGTCCGGGTTGAGGTCGGGGTGATGCTTCTGGGCCAGTTTTTTGTACGCCTTGCGGATCTCTTCCGGGGTTGCGGAACGCTTGACTCCCAAGATTTGATAGTAATCGTCAGCCATGAACTTATTGGTTTTCGTCTAATTCGTTATCTGAAAACAACTTCCGACACGTAACGTTTGTCCGAGATATCCATTTTCGTCCCTCGGATCGTTGCTACTGCAAGCTATTCTATACTTTGAAGCCGTAAAAAGTGGAGCGGTCCGATTATTCCGCTTTTGGTAATTGCAAACATCTTATCGGAACACCTGCGCCATCATGCCGCATTCTCACCTATTCGCTCGCTTGCTGGCTTGCTTGCTCTTGGCAGCCACACTTGCCGTTACTTCGCCGGTAATGGCCGCCTCGGCCAATTACGAGCTACGCGTGGTCGACGCCAAAACCCAGCTGCCGTGCGCCGCCAAAATCCGAATTACGGATTCGCGCGGCAAAGCCAAACGGATCAAAGGCGCCTTGATGATCAATGGATCGGCTTATTTTACCGGCAGTCTGAAGATGGAACTCCGTCCCGGGCAATATCAGTTCCGCCTGGATGCTGGTCCTGAATATCCCTTCCTGGAAGGCAATTTCATCCTCAACTCAGGCGATTCCGACAGCCGCACCATCGAGTTAAAGCAATTTATCGACATGACCCAAGAAGGCTGGTACCCAGGCAATCTGGCGATGGCTGGCGAAACGGCCGACTTGGAAACCATTATGATGGCAGACGATTTGGTCTTCGGAAACCATATTACCTGGGACAATCAACTCAATCGCTGGGCCGGCAAGCCGATTGGCTCGCCGGTGATCACGTTTGGCGGCGACCGCTATCTGTGGCAACTAGGGGGCGAAGACAACCGGGCAGGGGGCAAGCTGTGGTTCGCTCGTTTGGCACAACCTCTGCCAGTGCAACGACTTTCCGACGAATACCCAGCCGCCACGTTCTTTCAGCCCGATTTAAAAAACGCTCATGTCACCGCCCGCAGTCCGCTGGAACCAGACCTTCCGCTGTGGATCTCTGAAGACCTGTTAGATTCGGTTTGTATCCTCAGCCCCGAGATCGAAGCGTATCAATTTGGCCCCAAGCATCCCTTGGCCGAGCAAGCGCAAAAGATTCGCAAGGGAGATGTCACCGGCAACTCGCGTCTTGCGCTCGAAATGTATTTCAAGCTTTTGGAAACCGGCATCCGTCTTCCTCCGGTGGCGGCGAACGGCACCGTGTCGGAAGAACAGACCTCGCGGCTCGATCGAGTTTACGCCCACGTCGATGGTGTCTTCACGCCCGACGCCTGGTGGCAGGCGATTGATGCGGGGCAAACATTCGTTACCAACGGTCCCTTGCTGCGAGCTAGTGTCGATGGCAAGTTACCGGGGCATGTCTTTCCGATCCGCATTGGGGAAAAGAACGAATTCCAAATCGCGCTTAGCCTCGCCACGCGGCAAACGATTATCTACCTGGAAGTGATTAAGAACGGCGAAAAAGATGTCGAGATCTCGTTAGAGGAATACAAAGACCGCCAAGGCATTTTGCCGCCGGTCGAATTCACCGACTCTGGCTGGTTCCTCGTGCGTGTTGTGACGCAAGAGTCAGGCTATTACCAATACGCCACGACCGCGCCGTTTTACGTCGAAGCGAACGGCCAGCCCCGCATCAGCAAGTCGGCCAGCGAGTTCTTTCGCGATTGGGTCTTCCGCCGAGCGATGAACATCGACCTGCCCGACGGTGACCAACGTAACGAAATCATTGACCTACAACGCAGCGCCCGCGACTTCTGGCAAAAACGAGCCAAACAAGCCAACGCCCCGTAAGATTTCTTCTCTAACATGAAACGACTCGCCTATTTCGGCCTTGCAGTTCTCGTGGTCATGCTTGGGTTGGCTTCGCGTCGTTTTCGGGGGGAACTGCCGGCGTTTATCGGCGCGTACAGCGGAGACACCTTGTGGGCGTTGATGATGTACCTGGTGGTCAGTACGCTGCTGCCTGGCTGGCGGATTCTATCGCGCGGGGCAATCGCGTTGTCACTGGCATTTCTCGTGGAGGTCAGCCAGCTTTACCACGCACCGTGGATCGACGCGATTCGCGCGACCACGCTGGGCGGTCTGGTCCTGGGGTTTGGTTTCTTAGGGAGCGACTTCGTTTGCTACACCGTCGGGGTTGCTCTGGGCGTGGCGTCTGAAGGGGCGATTGTTCGCCTCGCGCGTGCTGCGGCAGAGAAGCCCATTAGATAAGAACTTCTACCCAGGCAAACCTTAGCAATTGTCACGTCTGTTCGTTTACAAAAAAAACAAACGGAGTAGTCGTACGGTAAGCGAAAACCATGGGGGCTGATCCACTCTTAACGGATGAATAGATCATCTGCAACAAGGGTGGGGAAATCTGTCGTAGTCATGCCGATTCATGCTAGAGTTGCCAGCAGTCCTTCCGATGAACTGCCAATAGGACCAGGAGCAATCCTCGTGACGTCACCCACGTCGACCAGGAATTCCAAGTCACCTACCTTTGCAGGGAAGCGCATGCCGTATGAAAATCTCATTTTGTTGGACCACGCTCATTGCGCTGGCCCTTAGTACCGTGAATGGCCTTGCCCAGGCCCAAACGTTTTCACCGACTCATTATCAACAGCCGGCCCCTAATTCGAGTCGCAGCCCAGAGTATTTCGCTCCGGCAGCGAACGCTTCGTGGGCATCGTACAAGCCTGAGTCGGCCTCGGAAACACTTCCCCCAGGCACACCTACCGCCGCGCCGCAATACGATCCGCTGAACCCGTTTCCTTTGACGCAGGCAGATAATTCTTTCTTTTCCGGAGGTGACTGCACGACGGGCAACTGTGGCCCTGAGCTATGCGCCCCGTGTACTTCGCGCACTGGTTGGTTCGCTTCGGCTGGCGGCCTGGTGATGACCCGCGACAAAGAGAACTTCCTTCCCTTCAGCTATGCCACCGGGAACGAAGCCGTTCAGCTGGTTACCAATCGAGACGCCGCGTTCTCGGTCGCCGGAGGTGTCGAGGCTCGGCTAGGGCGATACTTCTGCTGCGGACAATCCTCGCTCGAGTTTGTCTTCTGGGGGTTGATGCCGAACTCGCAAAGCTACTCGCTGCTGGGCTCGGACGTCGTCGGAGATCTGAACGGCATCTACAACTGGGATCAGCTCGACTACAACGGCGGAGCAGCAAGTGCGTTCGTCAACGATGCAATGGTCCACCGGATTCAGCGCAGCTTCGAGTTTCAGAACTACGAAATGAACTGGAACTCTTACCTGGTGCCGCCTGGTTGTGGTAACTGGCAATTTCAAACCATCGCCGGTTTCCGCGTCTTCCGGTTTGGCGAAACAATCGATTTCGGGGCCGACACGGTCGATACCGTTTTCACTGGCTCGCCGGACGAAATCCACTACAACATCAAAGTCGACAATCGCTTGTATGGTTTTCAGCTAGGTGGACGACAAGAGTATCGCTTCTCGCAACGCTGGTCCTTGACGACGAGAATCTTGGGCGGTCTCTTTGCCAACGATGTCTACCATCACTCGCGAATCGGTGGGGCCGCAGGCGATGCCGTGGTGAACAACGGACCGAACAACGGTCAGGTGTTTAACATTTCCGGTCACAAAACCAACTTGGCCTTCATGGGTGAGTTGGACCTTGGGCTGATGTTCCGTCCGACTCGCAACTGGCAAATTGGTGGTGGTTATCGCGCGATCGGCGTCAGCGGCTTGGCCTTGCCATCGAATCAGCTCTACCACGATCTACGCGGCATTCAGGACGTGCAAGATGTAAAAGTCAACGGCGATCTGATTCTGCACGGGGGCTACTTCCAACTGACGTATAACTATTAATCAGGGGAACTCCCCCCAACAAACGACTAGATCGACATGGCCAGGGCTTCTTAACAAACGAGCCCTGGCCATTTTATTGGTGGCTAGTTGGTGTACTTCTGGCCCGTTTTCTCTGCCGGTTTGGCTTCCATGGACTCGGTTTGCCCGGATGCAACAATTTGACCTGGGGCCAAGAATAACGAATCCTTTCCCCAAACGACTTGCCTTGCCGTACACGCCTGAACGGGCCAAACGCGAGGCTTCCTTCGCTGCGGAGAAACCAAGCATGGCGATTTTTAACGCAATCTTAGGGGCGATCCTGCTCTTTTTTGGCCGAAAACTGTATTGGCTGTTTGTCGGTATCGCGGGTTTTTTGGTCGGGCTGCAACTGGCCGAAGTCTTTTTAGCAGATCAAACCGCGATTATTCGCCTGATTGTGGCGGTGGGGGCCGGCTTGCTGGGGGCGATTTTGGCCGTGATCGCTCAACGTGTCGCGTTCGCCCTGGGTGGATTTTACGCAGGCGGCTACTTGGCCCTCTCGTTCGGCCCTTCGCTGATTCCCAATACCGAACCGATGCTATGGCTGATCATTGGTGGCATTCTGGGTGCCGTCGTGGCCGCGTTGGTCATGGACTGGGCCATCATTGCCCTATCATGCTTAGTGGGTGCCGGGGCAATTGTGGCAGCGTTTGTTGCGGCTCCGATGATTGAAGTCGTCGTCTTTTTGGTTTTGTTTGCCATCGGATTTGCTTTCCAAGCCCGAGAGTTGCAGCCGGTGGCCAGCGATCCTCCACCGCAGTAAATTCAAGCCACTCATTTTGCTCCCGCAAACGACCATCACCTTTGCCTGACACCGAGAACGTTTGATGATTTTCAAGTGGCTGAAAAACCGGCGCCGACGCCAGCTTCGCGAAGAGACGTTTTCGCCAGCCTGGCTGGAAATCTTGCGCGAGAACTTCGCCTTCTTCCATTGCCTTACCCAAGCCGAGCAAGCGAAGCTCTGTAACGACATTCAAGTCTTTGTTGCCGAGAAGAATTGGGAAGGGTGCGGCGGCTTGAAAATGACCGATGAGGTTCGCGTCACCGTGGCGGCCCAGGCCTGCCTATTAACGCTGGCCTTTGAGGACAACTACTACGATTTGGTGCAATCGGTGCTGGTGTATCCCGATGCGTACGTCGCCCCGAATCAAACAATCACCAAAGGGGGAGTCGTCTTTGAAGGGGAATCGAATCGCGAAGGAGAAGCCTGGTATCGGGGCCCGGTAATTTTGTCCTGGGCAGATGCCCACGCCGGTGGGCGTCGGGAATCCGCCGGGCACAATCTCGTGTTTCATGAGTTCGCCCATCAGCTCGACATGCAAAACGGTCGCGATGTCGACGGCACGCCTCCGCTGCCCAGTGCCGAGCGTTACCAACAGTGGGCCCAAGTCATCCCACGCGAGTTCCAACAACTGCAGATGGAATGCAGCCACGGCTTACCAACGCTGCTAGATTGCTACGGCACGACCAACATCGGCGAGTTCTTTGCCGTGGCCACAGAATGCTTCTTCGTGCAACCCAAAGCGATGGCGCATCGACATGCGGAACTTTATCAGCAGTTCCGCGATTATTATTGCCAAGATCCTGCTCAGTGGCAGTAGCGTTCCAGGTTCACTGGCGAACGAGCGCTGCCTTCCTCCGGCGACGAACCGCCCCCATCCCTACCAAGCCCGCGCCAATTCCGAACAAAGCCAACGAAGTAGGCTCTGGGACAGCGGTGACGACATTGTTGGTTACCACCAAGTTATCGATCGCCCACAAATCGAAGCCTTGCCCGTCCGACGATTGTTGGCGAAATTGGAACTGCGTGTTGGCGGTTTGAGCGTCTACGGGAATCAAGAAGTCAAAGTGCTCCCAAACGGTTGGATCTTGGCCAATGTTCGCTTGCGTGCTAAGGGAGTCAAGCAGAACAAAATTCGCCCCACCATCGATCGAATACGAAAGCTCCATCCATTCGCTCATCGATTCGCTATTTTCCCAGTACTCGGCCCCGTCGACATTCTCGTTTCCCCCGCGAAAATCAAACGAGATCGTTCCCCCCGTGGAAACGTCCAAGGAACTTGTGGTTGCAAAACGCTCTAAATCATTCACTTTTCCAAAATGCAACGCATTGCCAGACAGAAACCCTTGCAGGCCATCTCCAACGGATTGAGCGTTCTGATAAGCAGAAAACGTTGCCGGGTTGATGCCTGAATCGAAGTTATCCGAAAGGATAATGCCTGCGTCTGCTTGTCTAGCAGTACACAGCAGGACGAACAGGCAGATTACGATTGATGAGAATACCCATTTCATTTGTTGGTCTAAGCTCGCTATCTTGCGTATCGAAATCTGGCTGGGGTCCACTCGTACATTCGATAGAACGCTGCTGCCCGAAAATCCGAAGGATGCAGCCGTTCGAGTCCGCAATCTACTACGCACAACGAAGAAATATCAAGAGACAAATCGAAATTCGCCCGCGAACATCCAAGCCTATTGATCAATAACACAGCCAGCCACGGAAAAACGGCATCCGTTCCCAAGACCAGTTCCCGCACAATGCCCTCATTCTTATAACCCCCGAACAGACAACCGAAGTTCCTCCCAAGAAGAAGGAGAATAAGGCGTCTAGTGAAACAGGTTCAAACCGGTAAACTAAGGGTTTCGATCCTTTTGCGAGACCCAGCCATACCATGACACCGTCGGCCAACTGGCGCAAGCTATACCCTTTTCCGTCGCATTACCTAACCTTGCCTGAGGCACGGTATCACTACGTTGACGAGGGGAGCGGGCAACCGCTATTGATGGTACATGGCAACCCGACGTGGTCTTTCTATTGGCGGAACATTATCACCGAGTTTCGCGACAACTACCGCACCATCGCCGTCGATCACATTGGCTGCGGGCTGAGCGACAAGCCGCAGGACTACGAGTACCGCTTGGCTCGCCACATCGAAAACCTGGTGACATTGATCGACACGCTTGACCTGCACGATATCACGTTGCTGGCTCATGACTGGGGCGGGGCGATTGGCTTGGGGGCGGCGCTCGCCCGGCCAGACCGTTTCAAACGCCTGGTTTTGTTCAACACGGCCGCGTTTCCTCCCCCTTTCTGTCCGCTACGAATTCGGGTCTGTCGCATTCCGCTGCTCGGCCCTTGGATCGTACGCCAGTTCAATGCGTTCGCTCGGCCCGCGTTGAGCATGGCAACCGAGAAGCCCGAACGATTTACCCCGGAAGTTTGTGCTGGCTTGATCGCTCCGTACGACAACTATCACAATCGCATTGCCACCGCTCGATTTGTGCAAGATATCCCTCTTTCTCGTAGTCACCCTACGTATGCGGTGCTCGAAGAAATCGAGAAGCAACTCCCCACCCTTGCACATCTGCCCATTCAATTGATCTGGGGAAGCAAAGACTGGTGCTTCCGCTTGGAGTGCTTGGAACGCTTTCAGCAGATTTGGCCCGACGCTCAAACAACCCTCTTCGACGACGCCGGCCACTATGTCGTGGAAGACGCAATCGAAAAGATCCAACCGATCCTTCGTGACTTCCTGCAAACCGAATCGACATCCCACCAAGTCGGAACGCCGCAATGAGCAGGGCAGGGGAGTTATCGCTCGGTCAATGGGCAACGTTGGCTTGTACCTTGGAAGTCTGCGCGCCCAAGCCAGGCAATGTCCATCGCGGAGCCGATTTCGAGGACGTCACGCTGCAAGATTTCTTAGCCAGCGCCATCGCAATCGGCCCAGTCTTCGATCAAGCAGAAAGCTTATCGCTGGGCAAGTTGATTTTGCGGAGTGTCCAAGCCACTTCTCACGTCTGCCGCACCAATACTAACCTAGGCATGCTCTTGCTGTTCGCCCCTTTGGCCATGGCTTCGCCGGAAGAAGATCTGCAGATTGCCGCCCGCTTGGTTGTCGAACGCTCGACCGCCAAAGATGCTCAGGACATTTACGAAGCGATTCGCCTGGCCAACCCCGGCGGCATGCAACCAACCGACGAGCACGATATTGCCGGGCAGGCCCCCCCCCACATTTTGGAAGCAATGCATCTAGCCGCTGATCGCGACTTCATTGCCAGGCAGTATGTGTCCGGCTTTGCAGACTTGTTCGATACCGTGGTGCCGCTGCTTACCGATCCGGCCCGAGCTTCGCGAAGCCTCAGTCAACGCATCGTGCATGCCCATGTGGCCCTCATGGCGGCCTTCCCGGATACGCTGATCGCGCGGAAAAACGGTCCAGAGCTGGCCCTGCAAAGCAGCATGATCGCCCAGCGAGTGCTGGACGCCGGCCCGCCGTTTAGCGAAGACTATCTCGAACAACTATCAAATCTCGATTTCTGGTTACGCTGCCACGAACACAAGCGTAACCCCGGCACAACCGCCGACATGATTGCCGCCGGGTTGCTGGTCTGCCTACAGCAGAAATTGATTGCCCCCCCATTTGCCTAAGCGAAAGGCCGACGAGAACCGACCATGAGAAAACGCCATTGGGTTCGCTTGACCAAGGACCACCTCGTCTTCAGCGCTGGGCACTTTATCACCTTCGGCGGTAATATCTGCGAGCGAATCCACGGGCACAACTATCGGGTCGAAGTCGAACTGCACGGCCCCTTGGACGAAAACCATTACGTGGTCGATTTTATTGCCTTGCGGGACTCGCTCCAGGCGATTGTCAACGGCCTGGATCACCGCATGCTGCTTCCTACACGGCATCCGAGCATCAAACTGGTGATGGACGAGAAGGAAGTCACCGCCTCGTACGAAGACCGCCGCTGGGTTTTCCCGCGAACAGAATGCGTACTGCTGGATATTCCCAACACGACAACCGAGTTGCTCGCCGAATGGATCGGCGAACGCCTCTTAGTAGCCCTCGCAGAAAAACTTCAGTGGAAACCCGAAGCAATGAAGGTTGGTGTTGACGAAAATCATGGTCAGTGGGGTTATTGCGAATTTTCATAACTTCGCTTTCTCCGGCCAAACGGTTTTCGCCCGAAATCTGCCTGATTAACCCCGTTCATCCCTACAGCTGCCAGGCAGGCCGCATTGCGTAATCTCCGCAATTACCACAGCGTTCCTCTATTTATCTTTCAATACTGCTTAACTAACAAAGCAGTGATAAATTTCGTTTGCCCTGCACTTGCCACGTCCTATTTTTAGGTGACTTCTCAAGTCACGGTAAGCATTTCGGCTAGGGCCGAAGAAGCCAATCCCGAAGTCGTGCGTAGCATCCACGTGGTAAACCCCTTATCCGGTGTTCAACATGCAGGTCGAATACATCAACCCGTTCATCCGTTCCACGACCAACACCTTTGATACCATGTTGGGATGTCCGATTAAGCGTGACAAACTGTGCATGGCCGATCAGGTTAATGAACGTTACGAAGTCAGCGGCGTGATCGGGCTTTCCGGTCGTGCTCAAGGCTCGGTCGTGGTCTTACTATCCCATGAAGTCGCCATCCAGGCTGCCGCAGCCATGCTCATGATGGAACCCACCGAGTTCGACGGCTTGACCGACGACGTGATCGATGCCGTGGGTGAAATCGCCAACATGGTTGCCGGTTCGGCCAAAGCCGAGCTGGAAGAATATCATCTGTCGATCAGCCTTCCTAACGTTGTCGTGGGTCATCCTCCAGACATTCGTTTCCCCTCGGAAGTGAAACCCATTGCGGTTACGTTCACCTGTCCCTGGGGGCCAATGGCCTTGAAAGTTGGCTTTACGCCGCTGCCAGTGCTGGCATAGCAGAACGTTGAATCTCTGCTTTGGTGGCTATCTGAAAACTTCACCAGGCAGCCAACCAGCTAGCAGCGGTAACGTTGTTCGATTTTCGCTAATCGTTAAAGTCGATCTGGTCGATCAATAACGATACACGGTCGAATTTTTCACGACGTCGTCGCCTAGCTCAATCATGGCCAATAAACGCGATCCAAGCCAACATTTCTCGAATCCCACTTTGCGCCGGGCGGCAATCATCTTGATGTCGCTGCCCGAGGATGAAGCGGCCCAATTGATGGGCAAGCTGACTCCGAAGCAGGTGGAAGCGGTTTGTATCGAGATTGCCCAGCTCGACAATCTCAGTGGTCCAGAACAAGAAGCGGCCATTCTCGCGTTCGCCGAACAGAACCCCAACCAGCTTGGTGGCGGTGGTGGCGGCATCAGCTTGGCCAAGTCGCTCGTGACCAAGGCCCTCGGCAAAAACGCCGGAGAAACGCTCGACAACGTTCGCCAGTCGGTCGAATCGGTTCCCTTCGGCTTTCTGCGGAAGGTCGACAGCCAGAACCTGCTGACGTTTATCGTGGACGAACACCCACAAACCATCGCTTTGATTCTGTCTCACTTGCCTGCCTCGTACGGGGCCGAGCTAATCGCCGGGCTGCCTGCCGAGCGGCAACTGTCCGTCATCCGCCGCATCGCCAACATGGGACAAACCAACCCGGAAGTGATCCGCGAAGTCGAACGTGGCCTCGAATCGCGAATGGCCAGCGTGATGAGCCAGTCGTTTGAAAATGCTGGGGGCGTCCCCAGCGTGGCAGAAATCTTAAACGTGACCGACCGCACCACCGGCAAGGCGCTGCTCGAAAACCTGGCCCAGGAAGACCCCGACCTGGTCGAAGAAATCCGCCGCTTGATGTTCGTTTTCGACGACATCCAAAAGCTGGCCGACAAAGACGTTCAAGCGGTGCTCAAAAACGTCGAGACCTCGCAATGGGCAATGGCACTCAAGGGTGCCAGCCAAGACCTCCGCGACAAGATCGTCGGCAACATGTCGAAACGGGCTGGCGAAATGCTACTGGAAGAAATGGACTTCCTCGGCTCGGTCAAGCTGTCGGAAGTGGAAGCAGTCCAACAACAAATCGTCGACATCGTCCGCCGCCTAGAAGACGCCGGCGAAATCCAGCTATCCGCTGCCGACGAAGAAGAGATGATGATCCAGTAATGGGGGGGAGGGCTACGAACGTCAAGTCCATACGATCGCCACACAACAGTGAACGGCGCAGCGCATACCGACCGAACTAATTGAGATAAGAGCTATACGCGCAAATCAAAAAGGATTAATAGACGCTTATTTTCCTTTTTTTGAATTAATCAAGTCATACGCACTGCTATCTCAATATCTCATTCAGCTTGCAAGGGAGGATTTGAACTTCACAAATCATCAAGACGTCAATTAGTTTCAATTGTCAAAATCAAAGGAGTTCAGCAACTCATACGCCTGTACACTACTGGCCGTTAAATAATAATGGGTTGCTATAAATTGCTTACCCACAGACCAGAAAATACTATTTGAAACAAGTCCACTCAGATTATATCAAAGCCTTCTAACGACATTGTTTATAGCATCCCGGCAATGCTCTAAATATTGTGCCGACACCTGAGTCAGTCTTCCACCTATATTGTGCGTGCCTGTCCTAAGTTTTGAAAATGGCTTACCTTCTGCAAACGCAACAACCCCTGTTGTTTGAAAGTCTCGAACATCGACGAATCCCTCAGATTTGGTCGAAAACGTAAAGACTTCAGAATTAGACAATAGAATTTCTTCCACAAACCCTTCAATTTCGCCCATAACTGAGCCATATGCTGAAGCTGGCCCCATGTACTGCGTGAGGCGATTCTTTGGCAGTAAGTGAACCTTCGGCAATTCCCTTCCTGCGTCCGTTAATTTCTTCGTAAATGAATAATCAGAATAGATCATTGATGGAAGTTTAATCCCGTGAATTAAGGCAAAAGCATTTTGTATTGCACGTCGCGATGAATCATCTGCCATTACAGGTAAGACTAACATTTCAGCAGCAGAAAGCGCAATCTGCGTATACATTGAAAAACTAGGATTCGTATCTATAAACACGGTATCAAAGTCATCTTCAACCAGATGAACAAAATCACGAATCCAGTCAGCGACAGCTAACCACGGCTTTTGTCCCGGAATTTGAGCGTTTGCCAAAGTTGCTATTGCGTTCGACTGCAATTCAAGCAATGGATCGCCGGCAAGCAATTGAATGTTATCCGTTATTGAATTATTGTATTCAGATGGCCGTGATAGAAATTCTTTAGGATTAATATTTGGAACAGTATAAGGAGCGGGCAATCTTGCTTCAAAATATCCTCCAACCGTCCTTCGCGGAGATTCTGATTGGAGTTGAGTTAAATGCTCACTTCCCCCGCCCATTAGCCCACCAAGAAACAATTCAGAAAGATTTGCCTGTGGACATAGATCGAGAACTAGCACTTCTTCTTCTGAGTGCTGTTCTGCATATATAGCAGCAGCTTGAAATGCCAAGCTAGTCTTGCCAGTACCGCCCTTGTTATTCCAAAACGCGTATTTCTTCATCTGACATTTCTTTCGAATAGGTCACGAAACTCATCCGCGTAAGTATGTTAACACTACCCTGCATATAGTGTAAGTGCCTTTTTAAGCTTACCCAGCGATTTTGCCCCCTGACTAATAATCCAAGCGGCAAAACTTTTCTGGCCAGACACTATCTTATCAACAACCCAGGCAGGATGCCGAACACCGGCGCATCTTCGTGAGAGTTCGCCCCAGCATACGGGGAGAAAGCAAAAAGCAAGCACCGACCAATTCGGTATCGGCTATGTGTCCCACAGCTTACTGACCAGCAAGGTTCGTAGCGTCCCACTTGAAGGGCGCCCGCACGAGGACTCAAAGCCTATTGGCGAAAAAGAAGAACCTCAGCAGGAACCCCTTAAATACCCTGTCATGGTCCGCCCGATCTACCTGTGGGTTTCCCAAAGCATTCAAGAGATTGACCCGAACTTGAAAGCTGAGTTTGTACGATTTGTTCTCAGTCGCCAAGGTCAAGCGGCAACGCTCTCCGCCGGATTCTTTCCGTTGCCTTCCCACACAGGGCAGTAGGCCGCTAGTCTTCCCGTGCAACAGGCGTGGCCAAGCAACTGTATTTTCGCCCCAGGCTTGCGGTTCGAGCAATTCTCTCAACAGCTTCCCACCTGGCTTTCGCAAACCGGGCCCGGATCGACCGATTTGCCATGGGTTAGCTTCCAAAAATTTTTTCTAAATCGGTCGTGACACAGGTCCGTCATTTTCGTATTTACTTCCCCGTCGTTGGTGAAAACCACATGCGGCACAGCACAGGAAACGGACATCGGAAGTCCTTTGTAGTAAGGTAGTTTGCGGGAACTGCCTGCCCCCCCCTCCTGGGTTGAAGCTCATGCTTGTCAAGACAATATGGCTACTGGGTCGGCCATCTTGACAAGTGCTTCACAGAGGGCTTCCGGTTAGGCCTCTGGAGCTTGGGTCATTTGCTCCAGAGGTCACCTCCACCGACGGGGCGAGCGCTTCCGCTAGGAATCGCTCGCCCCGTTTTTTTCTGCCTGCCTCTTACCGCTCTCGCGCCATGTTGACAGCATTTCCCCCTCCGCCTAGCTTGAAGCCGGTAATCGCTTTCCCAGATTGGTTGCCGATGCCTTCGTAAATGTTGCTTGGCGCTAGAAAGCCCCAACGGGGCGACCGTTAATAGCCAGGGGTGCAAGCCCCTGGAATAGGGCCAAACAAAGAACAAGCCCTGAAAGGGCGGTCGTCGCTTTGAACCGATGCCTTCGGTCGCCCTTCCAGGGCTCTGATTTGTTTTTCCACGCTTTTCCAGGGGCTTCCGCCCCCTGGCTATTAACGGTCGCCCCTTCGGGGCTGCGAAGAAGCAGACGAAGAGCAGGGGACAACCAATCGCACACGAGCAACCCTTTCCAGGTCCTTCCTGGTAAGTCAAGCTGTGCCTGACGGAATCAGTCCAAGAACATGGGCAACCCTTCCCTGGTTGGTGTCAAAACAGCCTGACCTACGAAGCGGGGCGAAATTGGGTGCCATGCCGTCGTCTTCGTCGGCATGTTTTCTCTGCTTCGCATGCTCACGAAGACGAGAGCATGGCCCCCATTTTGGGTTTGGCATTTGCTTTGGCCGCCACTGCTGAGGCAACTAGAGGCTTCGTTGGGACAAAGCGATTACGCAGCGATTGGGTGCGTTGAGGACGCATCGCCACTGATTTGCCGAACCGAGCGAGAGACGCTTTTATGTCGAAACGTGTTGCCATTGTGACTGGTAGTTCCCGAGGGATTGGCCGCGCGATTGCCGAGAAGCTCGCCGCTGACGGGTTCTGCGTGACGGTCAACTACCATTCGAGCCCAGCAGCAGCGAACGAGGTGGTCGCCCAGATCGAAGGGGCAGGGGGGGAAGCGATTGCGGTGCAAGCAAACGTCGGTTCCCCGGAAGGCCGCGCCGCGCTGATGGATGCCACGCTGCAGAAATGGAAACGGCTCGACGTGTTGGTCAACAATGCTGGCATCACGTCGCCTGGCCGGCTCGATCTGTTAGAAGCCACGCCAGAAAACTGGGACCTGGTTCTCGATACCAACTTGAAAGGCCCATTCTTTCTGTCGCAAGCCGCCGCGAACGCGATGCTAGCTCAAATCGGTGAAGGGCACATTCCTGCTGGCAAAATCATCAACCTGTCGTCGTTGTCGGCTTACGCTAGCTCCCCCAATCGGGCTGACTACTGCGTCGCCAAGGCTGGCCTGGCGATGATGACGCAACTTTTCGCCGACCGCCTTGGCAACGAAAAGATCCAAGTCTTTGAAGTCTGCCCTGGCGTCATTGCCACCGACATGACCGGGCCGGTGAAAGAAAAATACGATCAACAGATCGCCGCCGGGCTAACCCCGATTCGTCGCTGGGGCCAACCCGAAGACGTCGCCCAGGCAGTGTCCGCGATCTGTGCAGAGTACTTTCCTTTCAGCACCGGCGAACGCTTCAACGTCGACGGCGGCTTTCACCTCCGTCGGCTTTAAGTCGCCGCATGCTATCACTCGGCGAACTGGCAGACTTTGCCGGTTACGCAAAAGATTCCGCTGGCAATCACCGATAGATGAATGTGTGCTTCTTCGTGTTTAGAAGTGACCTTCAAAATCGACGTATGCCAGGGAGTGGCCTCCGCGATGCGGTTGGACAGCAAATTCGTCCGTGTTTTCATCCTAGCGCTGCTGCTTCCAAGCGGTTGCGTTTCGATGCGTTACGACGACGCCAACTGCCCGCCTCATGCCCATCCACACCCTGCGGCTGTGCCGCAAGTGGCTGAGACCATCAGCCCTGAGCCATTCCCCGATCTAGAGCCTACGCCCGCGAAAACACCGGAACCGGTTGTTATCCCAGAGGTTCCTGAAGTCGCCATTGCTGAGGAACTGCCAGCACCGCAGCTAGAAGAACCTTGCGAATCGCCTGCGATGGTAGCGGCCATCGTCGAGACGGAAGATTGTGAACCCAAAAAAACGTTGCTCCCCAATCTGCGTGGCCGGCTGCATGGCTTGTTCCATTGGCCTCGCCACGAGCCCGCCATGCCACCCCAGATTCCGCCACGACCGAAGTTCTTTCCGGTTCCTTCCCGTCCGGTGTTTGCTCAACCGGTGATTTACCAGCAAGAGATGCCGGGACAACTTCCCAGCCACTCTGGTAACCCCATCCCGGTGCCACCCCCAGCCGATATCGAACCAGGCCCATCTGATCGGGAAGCTGGCATGCCGGCCCCGCTTCCCCAAAGCCTTCGTATCGCTCGCCCGCTTTCCGAAGATACGGCGCGGCCGCTCAATGCTACGGAAGAGATCGCCCCCTCGGCTGACTATCAGATATCGCTCGAGTACGGCCCCTAGTCTCAGGCATCTGCCCATCTTCTGGCTACCATTCTCTCAGCCAACCGACAAGCATCTGCTGATTCGTTCGCCCGTGTGCTGTCATGGTCAAGTTACCCCGATCCGCATAGTTAGCGCAGAAATGACCTACCAAATGAGAAGCTAGGTAGACTATGCGGCCCAACTCGGGAGGGATGAAGGGACCATGCCAAGACTTCCGATGACACCTTTCGGCCCGCTAATCCATCTCTCTGCCAATCGCAAACGTTGATTGGAGCCGCGGTGCTATCGAAATCAAGTATCGACGACGCTCCGGGTTGCCGAAAGACGAGAGATCTATGCGTTCACCCTCCTTGAGTATCCTCGCCATTCGTCTTTGCTGGCTATTGCTTGTAATGACGATGTGCTACGGTTCTGTCACCCCAGACAGTACCGCCTCGGCTTCCGATCTCCGCATGACACCGATTGTCAAAGCGGTGCAATCGGTGAAGGATTCCATCGTCAATATCCACGGGCACAAGACGGTTTCGACCATCAGTGCCGTGGGTGGCGGTGATACGCCTCGCCAGGTCAACGGCATGGGAACCGGCGTAGTTATCGACCACCGGGGCTATATTGTCACCAATCATCACGTGGTTGACGGTGTCCGCCGCATCCAAGTGACGTTCTCGAATGGCGAAACGATGATCGCTCGCCTGATTGCTCACGACCTGACCACCGACCTGGCGGTTATCAAAGTCGACTCCAGCAAGGACCTTCCCTGCATCAACATTGGTCGCTCATCCGACCTGATGCCAGGCGAAACCGTCATCGCCGTCGGCAATGCCTATGGTTACGAGAACTCGGTCACGCGGGGCATCATCAGTGCGTTGCACCGCAGCGTGCAAGTCACCGAGAACCAAAAGTACGACGACCTGATCCAGACCGATGCCAGCATCAATCCTGGCAACTCTGGCGGACCGCTGCTGAACATCGACGGCCAAATGATTGGCATCAACGTTGCCGTCCGTGTCGGAGCCCAAGGAATTGGTTTCACAATTCCCGTGGACACCGTCATGGAAATCTCGGCTCGGATGATGTCGACCGAGCGAATGAGCGATCAGTTCCACGGCATTCGTGGCAAGACGGTCTACGAAGGGGAAACGCCGGTCTTCAAGATCACTGGGATCGAAAAGGATAGCCCTGCCGATGCTTCTGGTCTGCGAATTGGCGACACCCTGACCAAGATCGGCACACAGAAGATCGCCCGTCAACTCGACGTCGAACTGGCCCTTCTCAGCCGTACCCTGGGGGAAGAAATCTCGCTGGAAGTCGACCGTTCCGACGACCTGGGCAAAAAGCTGGCCTTGGTCACTAAAAGCCTCAGCGGAGCGACCAACGTTTCCGACCTGGCTTGGCGAACGATGGGTGTCCGTGTGAAATCGATGCCGGAACAAGAGTTCGCTCAACTTTCCAGCCGCTACCGTGGTGGCCTACAAGTGGTGGCCGTGCGTGCTGGCAGCCCAGCCGAAACGGAAGGGATTCAGATTGGTGACATCCTGGTCGGCATGCACGACTGGGAAACGATCTCGTACGAAAACCTCGACTACATCTTGAAGAACAAATCGGTCACCCAACGAGGTGCGATCCGCTTCTACATCTTGCGAGAACGGGACACCCTCTACGGCGACATCAGCCTGGCCGCCACCCAGCAGATCACCCAACGATAAACCTTGTTTGCTGTTCGCAGCAGTTTCACGCGAGAGCCGCCCTACTCCTAGGGGCGGCTTTTCGTTTTTCGAAGGTGGGCGAAATAATGTTATCATTGCAATCACGCTTTGCTCCCAAGCTTCGTAGGGTGCGTCCTACTTGATGGGTGCCATGCTCTCGTCTTCGTGAGCATGGGAAGCAGAAAAGACCATACTGCCAAAGACGACGGCATAGTCCCACAATCGGTCGGTTCATCAGGCGGTTGCATTGCCACGCGATGACAATTGGTAAGCGTGTAAGCAAACTCTGGTGCGTCGAGACGCACCCTACAAACAAAATAATACAACGGGCAGCGTAGCAAGCCTTTCCCCTGCAAGAGACAGTTCAACCCCATGGAACAGGCGTTCCTTCAATTTCTGGCGACGCAAAAGCAAACGCTTTCAGCCGAAGGTGTTGGCATTGGCGACGACGCGGCGGTGCTGGCTTGGCCTGCCGATTCGAAGCTGGTCGTTTGCACCGATTTGATTTCAGACGAGACCGACTTTCACCTGGCCGACGTCACGCCGCAGCAGATCGGGCGAAAGGCCCTAGCGATCAATCTCAGCGACATTGCGGCGATGGCCTGTCAGCCAGTCGGCGCTTTGCTAACCCTGCTTCTGCCGCAAGGCGAGGGCTCGCTGCAACTGGCTCAAGGAATCTACCAAGGGGCGGCGGAACTGGGCGCGCAGTTCGCTTGCCCGATCATTGGCGGCGACACCAACAGTTGGCCAGGCAAGGTTGCCGTCAGCGTGACCGTGCTGGGGCAAAGCCTCGCCGGCAAACCGCTCTTGCGTAGTGGTGCCCAGCCAGGGGACGCGATCTTTGTGACCGGTCAGCTTGGTGGCAGCATCTGGCGGCATCATCTCGATTTCACACCCCGCGTTCACGAAGCCCTGCAACTCACACAAGCTTGCAGCTTAACCGCAGGCATGGATATCAGTGACGGCATCTCGATCGACCTGCCCAGGCTTTGCCAGCAAAGTGACGTCGGGGCGGAGATCGACGTTCGCCTGCTTCCCTTATCTGCCGACGCGCAGAAAATGAGCGAGAAAACCGGCAAACCGGCCTGGTGGCATGGCCTGAACGACGGGGAAGACTTCGAGTTGTTGTTTACCGTCCCTCAGCGCGAGGCCGACCAACTGGTGGCCCAATGGACGAACGCCACGCCAATCACGAGAATTGGAACGATTCGTCATGAGCGCGAGCTAACGATGCTCGGCGAAGATGGCACCCGGCAGCCGTTGTTGCCGGAAGGATTTTCTCACCACTAAACGCGATGTTTCACGAAGCGATGAGCACCATTACCTGGGAAGCCACCAGCGAAGAACAGACCCACAAGCTCGGTAAAGTTCTGGCCGAGATCATCCCGCCCGGCACCGTCGTGGCTTTAAATGGCACACTCGGGGCCGGCAAGACGAGGCTGGTCAAAGCCATGGCAGCCGCCCTGGGTATCCCTGCTGAAGACGTCATCAGTCCGACGTTTGTCATCATGCAGCGCTATTTCGGCGGGAAGACGCTCTATCATTTCGATGTCTACCGCATCCAAGATGACGACGAGTTTTTAGAACTCGGTCCCGAAGAATATTTCGACTCGGACGGAATCACGCTGCTGGAATGGGCCGACCGCGTGGCCAATTGCCTCCCCCGTGATCACCTCCGCATCGATATCGAAGTCCTCGGCGAAACCACCCGCCAGTTCAAAATCTCGTCCGCCGGAACCGACCTGGAAACGATCCCCCAGCAAATCCAAGACGCCGTCCGATAACCGCCTGTCAGGAGATGAGGGGAACCCCTAAGTGTTCAGTGGGGAGTTGCTGTTGGTTGGCCCTTACGAGTGGCTCCCCCTCACCCTAGCCCTCTCCCCGTAGGGGCGAGGGGACAGGACGTGGTAAGCAGCGTGTTCAGACTTCTATCTGCAACTCTTCACTGAAAACTGAACACTGAAAACTTCACACTCGCAGCCACGGAAAACTTCAAACTAGCTACAAAATAAACCGGCTCAGATCTTCGTCCTTGCTGACGTCATCTAGCCGCTGTTTCACGTAGCTCGCGTTGACTTCGACGGTGGCGTATTTCATTTCGGGGGCTTCGAAGCTTAGTTCTTCGAGCAGCCGCTCTAAAATGGTATACAACCGTCGGGCCCCGATGTTTTGCGTGGTTTGGTTGACCTGAAACGCGTACGAGGCAATCTCTTCCAAGGCGTCGTCGGTGAAGTTGACCAGCACTTCTTCGGTCTTCATCAGCTCGACATATTGCCGCGTGAGCGACGATTTCGGCTCGGTCAGAATGCGCACGAAGTCTTCCTTGGTCAGGTCGGTCAGTTCGACCCGAATCGGAAAACGTCCCTGCAATTCTGGCATGAGGTCGCTGGGACTGACTTTATGAAACGCCCCTGCGGCGATGAACATGATATGGTCGGTGTTGACGTAACCGTACTTGGTTTGGACGGTCGTTCCTTCGACGATCGGCAGCAAGTCGCGTTGCACCCCTTGGCGAGAAACGTCGGTCCCACCTTTCCCTTCGCTGGCGACGATCTTGTCGATTTCGTCCAGGAAGATCATGCCCAAGTTCTCGGCCAGCTTGATCGCGGCATCGTGAATGCGTTCTTTGTCGAGCAGCGCTTCGATTTCCTGCTCGATCAGCACCTTCCGGGCATCCGCCACGGTCATTTCGCGACGGGTTGAATTCTTTGGCATGATCTTTTCGAGCATGCCTTGCAGGTCCATGTCCATCTGCTCGAGACCCATGCCACCGAGCATCACCGGCGACGATTTTTGCTCGACGGTTAGCTCGACGGTGCGGTCTTCCAGTTGGCCTGCCTCTAGCATCTCTTTCATGCGTTGCCGCGAGCGTTCGTGCTTCTCTTGCTCTTCCGGTTCGGTGGCCGTATGTGGTGGGCGAGGAGAGATCAGTTGATCTAGCAGCCGCCGCTGAGCCCGCGACTTCGCTTCATCCTGCACCTTTTCCTTTTCGGTCTCGCGGACAATCCCGATTGCATTGTCGACCAGTTCGCGAATCATGCTTTCGACATCGCGGCCGTAATAGCCGACCTCGGTAAACTTGGTCGCTTCAATTTTTATGAACGGCGCGCCGGTTAACTTGGCCAAACGGCGGGCAATCTCAGTTTTCCCCACCCCGGTTGGGCCGATCATCAAAATGTTCTTGGGCGAGACCTCTTGCTGTAGCTCTGCCGGCAGATGCTTACGCCGCCAACGATTGCGGACCGCGATCGCGACCGCCCGTTTGGCATCGTTTTGCCCGACAATGTCGGCATCCAGCATTTTCACAATTTCACGCGGGGTGAGTTCCTGGTTCGCTTTCGGCATTAGTCCTTCTCCACGCGATGAATCTTGATGTTGTCGTTGGTGTAAATATCGATGTCGGCAGCAATCTTCAAGCTTTCGCGGACAATCTCTTCCGCCGAAAGCGAGCTATGCTTCACCAGTGCTTTGGCGGCCGAGGTAGCATAGTTGCCGCCTGAACCAATACCGAGGATGCCATCGGTCGGCTGAATGACGTCGCCGGTGCCCGAAAGCAGCAACGTCTGCTGGGCATCGACCACGACCATCAATGCCTCTAAACGCCGCATCGAGCGATCGGTGCGCCACTGTTTGGCCAATTCGGTCGCCGCCTTGGGGACGTTGCCGGGGAAGTCTTTGAGCATCGATTCAAAGCGTTCTAACAAGGCAAACGCGTCCGCCGTCGAACCGGCAAAGCCACACCAGACTTTGCCCCCTAGTAAAGGACGAATCTTCGAGGCGTCCGATTTCATCACGCTGGTGTTCATGGTAACTTGACCATCGCCGCCAATGGCGACCTCGCCGTTGTGGCGAACGGCCAGAATGGTGGTCGAACGAATTCTCATGCGGGAAGCCTCTCGCGCGGGTGATTCACAATTAACAAGTTCGAGTTGATGTTCCGCCCTGTATTGTGTCGCAAAATGACTTCAGCGGCTAGGAGCATCTGCTAACTCATGTTCGCCCTTGATTGCCTATCATGCCCGAACCAATTCATAATCCACTGCTAATGACCCCGCTAAACACGGCTTTGCTGGTCATCGATATGCAGGAAAAGCTGCTGCCGGCCATTGAAAAATCGGCGACCATCTTGTGGAATACTCGGCGACTCTTAGACGGAGCCGCTGTGTTGGAAGTTCCGATTCTGGGAACCGAGCAGTACCCCAAAGGGCTTGGTGCCACGGTTCCGGAACTAGCCGAGCGGATGGGAACCCTGCCCGAGAAACTCGAGTTCAGCAGTTGCCCCTGCCTGGCCGATCAACTGGCCACGCTAGCGCGACCAAAGATCTTACTGGCCGGCATCGAAGCGCATGTCTGCGTGCAGCAAACGGCACTCGACCTGGTGGCCATGGGTTACGATGTGCTGCTGGCAGTGGACGCTGTCGGCTCAAGATTTCGGCAAGACAAACGCATCGCCCTGCGCCGGATGGAAGCAAACGGTGTCACGCTGACCACCACCGAAGCCGTTTTGTTTGAATGGTGCCGCGTGGCCGGGACACCACAGTTCAAGCAAGTGAGCCAGTTGGTTCGCGAAACGCCCTCGGCGTAGTATTAACCGTTTCACAATTAGAATCGCCCCATTACCGGTGCCATGCCGTCCTCTTCGTCGGCATGCGTGTCTCAGCCATGTTGACAGCATTTCCCCCTCTGCCTAGCTTGAAGCCGGTAATCGCTTTTCAGATTGGTTGTCGATGCCTTCGTAAATGTTGCTTGGCGCTAGAAAGCCCCAAGGGGGCGGCCGTTAATAGCCAGGGGTGCAAGCCCCTGGAATAGGGCCGAACAAAGAACAAGCCCTGAAAGGGCGGTCGTCGCTTTGAACCGATGCCTTCGGTCGCCCTTCCAGGGCTCTGATTTGTTTTTCCACGCTTTTCCAGGGGCTTCCGCCCCTGGCTATTAACGGTCGCCCCTTCGGGGCTGCTAAGAAGCAGACGAAGAGCAGGGGACAACCAATCGCACACGAGCAACCCTTTCCAGGTCCTTCCTGGTAAGTCAAGCTGTGCCTGACGGAATCAGTCCAAGAACATGGGCAACCCTTCCCTGGTTGGTGTCAAAACAGCCTGACCTACGAAGCGGGGCGAAATTGGGTGCCATGCCGTCGTCTTCGTCGGCATGTTTTCTCTGCTTCGCATACTCACGAAGACGAGAGCATGGCACCCATAAATTTAGGCTGCAATCGTCGATTTGATCAACGGTGGCAGCGACGATTAGCTCTCGGCAACCGGCATTCCGAGGCCACCCAGAAAGCGGTCGAAGTGGTTCTTCAATTCGACCGCCCGCTCTTGCGTCCACCACACGCGGAACGCATCCGCTTTGCGATCGAACTGAGCCTTCTCGTGTTCGACCATGCGGAGCAGCACCGGCGGAAACTTCTTCGCCGAAGTTTGGGCCTGCCAACCTTCGATTTTCTCGATCGCCGTGTGATGGTCGTTGATCACGCCTAGCTTGGCCTGGACTTCTTCAAAGGCGGGATAAAGCTCTTGGCGGAAGCTGGGCGGAAAACCTCCTTCGACCAACTCCATCGCATAGCGCGCCTTCTTGCCTTCGATCCGCATCTGATGCAACGACTCAGGCGATTCGTTTAACAGTTGCGAGTAATGGAAGAACCGTACCATCATCGGTTCCAGCAAGGTAGGAGCGATCGTTTCCAACGTTTCTTCTTCGGCCACCTCTCGCCAGCGGATTCGCTTGACAAGTCCACGACACTCCCTGGCTATGTCCCTTTCACGGGCCCAACGATTAGCGTCGACAATGCTTAGCTGGGCACGCTTGCGCAGCTTTTGAAGATAGGCCAGAACTTCTTCCCGTTCTCCCTCGGCGAAATCGAACTTCGACTTGCGAATCCGTTTCTGAAAAACATCCAAATCACGCGCCGGGCAAGCGGCCTTGCGCAATCGTTGCGTGGCCTTTCGCAAGCTGGTCAAGCGTTTCAAGGGAAGCAGCAAAGCAAAAAGCTGCAGCGCCGACTGGGTTCGTCGCGCCCAGGTTCGCAAATGGTGGACGTGCTCGACGTCTTCTTTCCACTTCTTAGCAGCCAACGGCAGGCACTCGAGCATCCGCGTCGACCGAGTCGCAATCGCTGCACGAGCCACCTCAGAGATCGCGTGGCCTGGCTCGAAGTCTTCCAGCCACTTGCCGTTGTTTGCCATGAAAATTAACTCAGTTCGTTCGGGACGCTGCCAGGCGTCGGGCGGTGAAGCCCAAAGCGGATGTCGGTATTAAATGCCTTACAAAACAATTCAGTACGCGATCGAGCTGCCCACAAATCGACTTCCGGATCGCCGGTGGCTTCGACAGAAACATAGATGTGATCCGGCTGGGCAACGACTTCCACTTGGGAAACCTGTTGCCGATGACTTCGATCGAGCGCCCCGGCCAAACGTAAAATGGCCGCCAATTGCTTGACTCGCAACTGATCATTGTCGCTCAAACGGGTGAAATTTCCATGCTTCTTTTTTGGATTCGCCCCCCGATGATACCGAGCCACGTTGGCGACAATTTCCAGAGCATACCGCGAAAAGCCCGGCAATTGGCTGTTCAAGATCAAGCTGTAACTATGCTTGTGGTGTTTTTCGTAGTTGATCAAATAGCCCACATCTTGCAGCATCGCCGAGGCGAAGATCGTGTCGTCGTCGGTCTCTTTCAACTGAAAGATGGGGGCCAACTGGCGAAACAAGCTGACTGCCAACAAAGCGACGTGCTTGGTGTGAATCATATCGACGCCGCAACTGCGCGAAAAAGCTTCCATCGCTTCCAGACGGCGCTGTTCTTCGGCAGCCGCCTTTTCGCTCCCCAACCCTGGCTGCAAATCTTCGATCATCGAAAGCATCAAGCCGTCGCGAATACCACGATCGTGAATTCGCAGCATGTTCACATCCAGGCGGTGCATCAGCCGGTCGATCACCGCGATGCCAGCCACGATAATGTCAGCACGGTCGGCACTGAGCCCGGCCAGTGATTTTCGCTGCTTGAGGGTCATCTTGCTAAGCTGATCGAGCATGTGGCTCACGTCGGCGCGATGCACGCGGTAGCCCCATTCCACCTGGCCAACTTCCCCCCGCTGCATCATCAACATGCTGGCCAGCGTGGTGAAGGTTCCGCCGGTGCCAAACAATACCTGGGGAATAAACGGGCGTTTTTTTACCAGCGTTTTCAGCTCTTTATCGATCCCGGCGATCAACCGTTTAAAACTATCGGGCGTGGTAAAAAGCTCGTCGTTAATACCAAACTCTTCCGTTACCCGCACACAGCCAAGATTGGTCGGAAAGATCTCTTCGACGTGCCCACCGCAAGCGTAAACAATTTCGGTACTACCACCGCCAATGTCGGCGATGGCCACGTTCATGTCGCGGATATCGAAGGCCTGGGCGACGCTCTTGAAAGCCAATTGCCCTTCCATTTGCGACGAAATTACTTCGATCTCGATCCCGACCTCTTCCTTCGCCCGGCGGCAAAACTCTTCGCCGTTGCTGGCCTCGCGCACGGCACATGTCGCGATCGTGCGGATGTTATCTACCCCAAACCCTTCGGCGATCTTCTTAAAGCGACGCAGCGCCGCCAGAGACAACTCGATCGCCCCTTCGTCCAGGCAGCCGTTCACCGCCAAGCTGTGCGCGAGGCGGGTCGACTCGCGTTCCTCGTCCAAGACGCGATAATCGAAACCTGGCAAAATCTGCGCAACCACCAGCCGCATACTATTCGAGCCAATATCAATCGCGGCCACGCGGGCTTGTTCTTCGTAATTCGAGGGCAAAGCTTCCAGTGTCTCGCCAGGTGCTTCGGAAGGGTGTTGACTCATGTTGATTGCATTCTCACGTCAAAAGTTCGAAGGGGCACATACCCCTAAGCGAAACAAAGAGGCACAATGGGGCAGCGGGCTGGCCGTTCGCGCGAATGGATTCGTTGCAGGCAAAACGTATGTCGCCAACCGGCCCCGGCTTGGCCAGCGTCCCCGAGCATGGCCAGCCACCTTAACACAGCAAGAAGGGCCCACGCATGAAACGAATGATCCTGATGCGGCACGCGAAGAGTTCTTGGGAAGATGATGTAGCCGATTTTGATCGCCCCTTAAATCGTCGAGGAAACCGCGATGCTCCACGCATTGCCGCAGCCCTGGCCAGCCTGGGTTGGAACCCCGATATCGTGGTTCACTCGGCAGCCCTACGAACCACCCAAACCTGGCAATTAATGGCCAGCACCTTTCCCAAAGTTCGCCAGGTGGTCTCCTCGAAATCTCTCTATCACGGATCGCCCAACGACATCCAGGCCGCCGTCGATAACCTGCCGGAAGACTGTCAGACTTCCTTGATCATCGGCCACAATCCTGGTTGGGAATTAGCGGTTAGTCAATTGTCGAATCAAAACCAGCGGATGACAACCGCCAACGCCGCCTTATTTGCCAACGAAACTTCGGATTGGCGAAACTTACTACGCCCAGGCCAGGCTTGGCAGCTAATCACCGTGCTACGCCCCAAAGAATTGAGCTTGTGACGCAGCTTGGATCCTCCCCAATATAAGGGAATACAGCGCCGCCCAACCTTTGCGCAAGAAGTTTCGCAAGGGCAACCATAACCCCCCACAGACTAACCTTCCCGCCCGCAAGCAAAATCTTCGGACACGAAAAAGATGCCTCTTCCAGGTGACTAACGGCAACGCAGATACCACAAAGAAGCTCTAGCGGCGGATTGCCAGTCCTTTCCTCAAGGTCGGTAAAAACGCTTCGTCGGGGAATATTTCGTTTCGCTCGACAACCGGGCCTTGGATCGTATCTTTAATAATAGAAGCACCTTACAACTCACTCAGCGAAATACTTTGGTCCCTCGTTCGGGGACGTATCGCGCGTGGAAGGCTTTCCGCATTGCGCAGGAGATTGTTTTCATGTCTCATCAAGTTTGTCTCCTTTCCGGAGATGGTATCGGCCCCGAAATCACCAACGCCGTGCGTGAGGTCATTGCCGCAACCGGTGTCGAGATCGAATGGATCCCATGTGCAGCCGGGCTCAGTTCGTACGAAGCGACGGGCGATCCCTTGCCGCAAGAAACCGTCGATAACATTCGCCGCACCAAATTCGCATTAAAAGGCCCTTTGGCGACCGCCAGCGGAACCGGGTTTCGGAGCGTCAACGTCGCGCTGCGGAAAGAACTGCAGCTCTATGCGAACTACCGCCCAGCCAAAACTCTCCAAGGCGTGCCAGCCCCCTTTAAAGATGTCGACTTAATCGTCGTGCGTGAAAACACCGAAGGGTTGTACAGCGGGCTAGAGCACACCGTTGTCCCAGGCGTGGTCGAAAGCTTACGCGTCATCACAGAAAAAGGCTCGCGGCGGATTGCCAAGTTTGCCTTTGAAACGGCTAGAAGTCATGGTCGCAAGAAAGTGACCTGCATTCACAAGGCCAACATCTTAAAGCTTAGCGATGGGCTGTTTCTCGATACGTGCGAACGGGTTGCTCTGGACTATCCTGATATCGAGTTCGATCAGTGCATTGTCGACGCCGCCGCGATGAAGATGGTGATGAACCCGCATCAGTTCGATGTGCTGGTGATGGAAAACCTGTTTGGCGATATCCTCTCGGACTTGGCCAGCGGCTTGGTGGGTGGCTTGGGCGTGACGCCCAGTGGCAACCTGGGCGAAGACGCTGCCGTCTTCGAGGCCGTGCATGGCACAGCGCCTGATATTGCCGGCAAAAACCTGGCCAACCCGACCGCGCTGTTGTTGAGCGGCACCATGATGCTCAAGCACATGGGAGAAACCGCCGCCGCTGAGAAAATCGAGGCCTCTTTGTTCCGTGTGCTGGCAGAAGGAAAAACCTTGACTGGCGACATGAAAGGCAGTGCCTCGACCACCGAGTTCGCCGATGCCATTATCGACCAACTCGACAGCGTGACCGTTTAACGTCACCGAAGCGCTCACAACACCCAAGTAGGGTACGCTGTGCGTACCGAAATCTTGAATCGGTTGTATAGCAATTGCCTCTCGCAAGCGATAAATACGGAAACGTTAACGCGAGGTCTTGGTACGCTCAGCGTACCCTACGGTTGCTCCCAAAGTTTTTTTGCCGCGCGTCCTGCATGCTGCGGCAACATACCCCACGCTTGCTAAAAATTGCGTGTTAACCTCGCGTTTCCTGTGCGGTTACCGTTCAATTGGAGGCATCTTGTCGGAGCATTGGGCATGTTTACGTTTCGCAGCAAACTTCCGGTGACGGTCGACGCGGCTTTTCGTTGGCACCAGCGGCCTGGGGCACTCGACCGGTTGATCCCTCCCTGGGAAAACGTCCGGATAGAGCAGCGGGCCAATTCGATCGAGCCCGGTAGCCGCGTGGTGATGCGGATGCGTCTAGCAGGCTTTCCCATTCGCTGGGTTGCCGAACATACCGAACTGCAGCCGAACGACTACTTCCGCGATCGTCAGGTTTCTGGCCCGTTTGCCCGTTGGGAGCACACCCACCGCTTCTCCCCGGTCGACGGCGATCACTGCGTGCTACAAGATGAGGTCGATTACCAAATCCCTGGCGGTTCGCTCGGTCAGCGATTCGGCAAGTCGCAAGTGGAACAAATGTTGCTTCAGATGTTCCGCTATCGTCACGATACGACCACCTTCGACCTCATCGCCCATGCCAAGTACCAGGAACGTCCCACCATGAAAATTGCCATCACCGGAGCGAGCGGCCTGGTTGGTTCGCAGCTTGCGCCTTTCCTTTCGACCGGCGGGCACGAAGTCGTCGAAATCTCGCGCAGCGCCGGCCCGCATACCATTCAGTGGGACATCAAAAACCAACAGATCGACACCACCGCGTTAGAAGGTCTCGATGCTGTCATTCACTTGGCTGGCGAAAGCATTGTGGGACGCTGGACCGAGCAAAAAAAACAGGCCATTCGCCAGTCGCGCGTGGCAGGCACCAAGCTAATCAGCGAGTCGTTGGCCAAGCTGAAAAACCCACCGAAGGTTCTCGTGTGTGCTTCGGCGATGGGTTTTTACGGCGATCGCGACGACGAAATCTTGACCGAAGAGGCGCCTCCGGGGCAAGGTTTTCTGCCTGAGGTTTGCCAGCAATGGGAAGCGGCTGCCGATCCGGCGCGGGAAGCTGGTATACGCGTGGCCCACGCCCGTCTCGGCATGGTGCTTAGCCCTAAGGGAGGCGCGCTCGCACAGATGCTAACCCCCTTCAAGTTCGCCCTGGGGGGCCGAATCTCCAGCGGCAAACAGTATTGGAGCTGGATCTCGCTCGACGACGTGGTTGGCGGTTTGCATCACCTGGTGATGAACGATGCGATTCACGGACCGGTCAATCTTAGTTCTCCCAAGCCGGTCACCAACCAAGAGTTTACCAAGACACTCGGGCGCGTCCTCTCGCGCCCGACACCATTCCCGGTGCCCAAATTCGCCCTGCACATGCTGCTGGGTGAAATGGCCGACGACCTGCTATTGGCCAGTTGCCACATGCAGCCCCAGGTCTTGGAAACCACCGGCTACACCTTCCGCGACGGCCAGCTCGAACGTTGCCTCCGCCGCTTGCTGGGGCGGCAGGAACCGAATTAACAGACGGCTAGTCCTCGTCATCCCAATTTTGGTTTTCTTCGTCTTGGTAGGTGCGTGTCCAGATATCCGCTACGACCGGGTCGCTGACCGATTTTTTGAATTCCCACTTGTGAGTCGCACTTCCATTTCCGAGTTCGATCATATTGCGGAAGACTTCCTGCGGCGATCCTTTTCCCAGAGCGGTCCGTAGTTCCCCGAGACGCTTTTCCCACGCCGTCTGCTGGGCAATATCTTCGTCGTCGAGATCTTCCTCTTCGATTTCCATGTGGTGCACAGGAAAGTAATCTTCGTCGTAAAGATTCAGCAGCTCTTCCGCGGTCATCTTGTGATGAACCACCACGCCGTAATTTTGCAGATAGTCCCACTGGAAAGAATCGAGCTCTGCCTCTTTGCGATACCTTTTCAGTACACGTTCCTTCTGAAATTCGGCAATCGCCAGCCTCCATTGCATTTGAGTTTGCTGGACCATCTGGTCGGTGCACTCCTGGCCATCAAGATCCGCAATGCGGCGTACCTCTTGTTCGGTTGGGCCACACCGCTCGATTCGCCAGTCCATTTCCGCGGCGTATTCTTTCTCGAAGAAGGCTGGGAAGTCTTCTTTTGAAACCAGAATTGCTCCTTCGCGCGGAGCCTCTTGCTGAAATTTCGCAACCATATCGGCCAGCGATTCGTCCGGGAAAAACTTGTGCGTCGAATGGGGCGGGGAATCCATCCCATGGTATTTGACGAGCCCAAACGTCCAGCCGGTACCGTCCTCGAACTTACGGACGATGTCGCACCAAACGTTGAGCATCGGATGGGAATAAACCACCCCGTAAGTTCGCGTCGATTCATCCACAAACACCCGCATTTGGGCCGCGATTTCGTCGATGAAGTAGTCTTCCAGCTTGATAAAACCAAGGCTCTCGAATTCGGCGCAGTATTCCTCGAACGCCTCACGGTTTTCACGCGGCACCCAATCGTCTTCGTCTTCCTCTTCGCTAGGCTCTCGCTTGCGCAAGTGAATTCGAAACGGAGGAACACCTCCTGCGAATGCTTCTTTCATCGCGTCGGCAAACTTTTTGATCCAGTTGCCGAACTTCCACCGAATGAAATAGTACACAAACACGACGAGCAACAAGAATGCAATGAAGAACCCAGCAACGATTTTCAGGAAGAGCACCATGATACGTGGCCATCTCGGAAGAGAGAAAAAGGAGGATTGCGAAGTGACGGCCAAAATACCAATCCAAGATAGAGATTTCCAGTAATTCCCCGAAATTCTCCCAACTTTGAAACAATCACCGGCTGCTGCGTTGCCACGCGATGACAACTGGTAAGCGTGTAAGCAAACTCTGGTGCGTCAAGAAGCACCCTACGAGGTTAGCCCGCAACAAATACTCAACCCAAAATTGGGTGCCATGCTCTCGTCCGCGTGAGCATGCGAAGCAGAGAAAACGCATGCCGACGAAGACGACGGCATGGCACCCGCTTGGTCTGTTCAGGCAAGACAATCCACCGAGCAAGTTCTGACCTGGCAGCAGTTAACCAGGCCCAGCCTGCTGCGGTTGTGCTAAGTTGATCGTACTCACTTTTCATTTCCGCAAGCAGGGATCGCCCATGTCAGCCGAACTCTGGCAACTTCGCATCCAAGAGGCCAATCAGGCCGACGTCAACACCGACGGCAAATATGTGCTGTACTGGATGATCGCCAATCGACGGACCGAGTGGAATTTTTCGCTTCAACGGGCGGCCTGGTGGGCAGAAAAACTGAAGCGGCCGCTGGTAATCTTCGAGGCCCTCCGGGTTGGTTACCCCTGGGCGAGTGACCGGCTGCATACGTTTGTTTTGCAAGGCATGCGCGACAATCTTTCTGCCCTGCAAGACGCACCGGTCGCTTATTATCCGTATGTCGAACCGAAAAAAGATGCCGCCAAAGGTCTGCTCGAAGCGCTTGCGGCGGATGCCTGCTTGGTGGTGACGGACGACTTTCCTTGCTTCTTTTTGCCCCGCATGGTCGCCGCGGTCGGCAAGAAGCTGCCAGTGAAACTTGAAACGATCGACAGCAACGGGCTGTTACCCATGCGGGCCGCGGATCGCGACTTCCCCCGCGCGCACAGCTTTCGCCGCTTCCTGCAAAAAGAATTGCCCCAGCACCTGGCGAATACTCCGCGAGCGAATCCACTGAGTGGCAAATCGTTTCCCGCCGCCGACCGGCAGCTTATCGCGCACGTCCTTAAAAAATGGCCCGCCATCGATGCCGATACGTTAGCCGCCCCCGGCGAGTTTCTGGCTGGCTTACCCATCGATCACGAGGTTCGCCCGGTCGAAACCTGTGGTGGCAGCCAAGCCGCTCGTCGGCAGTTGAAGTGGTTCCTCCAAGAAGGGCTGCCCCGTTATGCCGAACAGCGCAACGATGTCGAAAGCGAATGTGCCAGCCAACTCTCGCCATACCTACACTTCGGCCACCTCTCGGCCCATGAAGTGTTTTACAAACTGACACAGCAAGAGAAGTGGGAGCCAGACCAAATCAGCCCCAAGGTAACCGGCTCGCGCGAAGGGTGGTGGAACATGAGCGAGGGGGCAGAAGCATTCCTCGACGAGATCATCACCTGGCGCGAACTGGGCTATAACATGTGCCACCTGCGCGACGACTACGACCAATACGGCTCGCTCCCCGATTGGGCTCAAGCCACGCTGGCAGAGCACAAAGCAGACGAGCGCGAGCACGTTTACACGCTTAAGCAGTTCGAGCAAGCCCAAACCCACGATCCCCTTTGGAACGCCGCCCAGCGGCAACTGGTGCGGGATGGCCGCATCCACAACTACTTGCGGATGCTGTGGGGCAAAAAGATCTTGCACTGGACCAATACACCTCAGTACGCAGCCCAGGTCATGATCGAGCTGAACAACAAGTACGCCCTGGATGGTCGCAACCCGAATAGCTACAGCGGCATCTTCTGGTGCCTCGGCCGGTACGACCGGGCCTGGGGGCCAGAACGGGAAATTTTCGGCAAGATCCGCTACATGACCAGCGATAGTGCGATGCGAAAACTAAGCTTGAAAGGGTACTTAAAAGAGTACGCCGCAGGGCAGCTGTTCGACTAACGGCCTACCGTAGGGGGAAAAACCGGCCCAAATTCAACGCATTTTGCCCATTCTAACCAAAGTTTCCCCAAGAAAGCCCATTCTCGGGGGCGATTTTTCCTAAATGGACTAGATGCACCGCTGGCCCGGGCGGTATATTACTTGCTTGCCTTTAAGTTCATGCTGCGTTCTAACAGGACGCGCGTTTTTCAATACACGATTTTTACGGCGGCCTGGGCTGCACGCCGAACTATCAACCCATAAGGAAGTCTTTAGGTAACCAATGGTTAAGGTACTCGTTCGCGACAGGGAATCCATTCAAGAAGCAGTTCGTCGGTTTGGTAAGTTGGTCATGCGTAGCGGTCTCAAGAAAGAGATGCGCCGCCGTAAATATTACGAAAAGCCGAGCGACTTGAAGCGTCGAGCCCGTCTGCGTGCCGAACGCCGTTCGCTGAAAGAAAAGCTGTTGGTCCAAGACTAGTTTCCGCTTTCCATCCGGCAGGTTTCATTCTGCTGTAGATGGGTGCCATGTTCACGTCTGCGTGAGCATGCCAAGTGGAAGTGCTGTTTTGCAGCCCAAAACAAGTCAACGAAAAACGCCTGACTCAACCGGTCAGGCGTTTTTTGTTTCTTGACGACTACGCCTCAACTGTACCCCTCACTTCAGAGCAGGGCTGCTCTCGTTGCCCACGCCAGGGATTTGTATTAGGTTGTGTCCGTCGTAACTTCGTAGGGTAACGAACTCAATGGGTGCCCAAACAATCAGGTGCCCCAAAACAATTGGGTGCCATGCTCTCGTCCGCGTGAGCATGCGAAGCGGAAAAGAGCATGCCGACGAAGGCGACGGCATGGCCCCCATCCGCTCAATGCGTCAAGACGCAGTCGACGAAGTTAGTCAAACCTGAACCAATGGGTGAATTCTGGTGAGATCCCAGAGCTGGTCCGCAACGGTAATGCCTTTCTATAGGAAGGCGAGTCCGATCCCCAACCTTGATCGTGATTCCTCCCCGAGACGGGACCTTCGCACCTCTGCTGAGTTGGGGGCGAACGGCTGAACTGCAAGCTCAGCGAAAGATGTATCGATGCCTCCCCATTCCTTGCGTGGTATCCGGCTGGGATTCACGCTGGTCGAACTTCTGGTCACGATCGCCATCATTGGCATCTTGATTGCCATCCTGCTTCCTGCCGTCCAACAAGCACGCGAAGCGGCGCGGCGGATGCAATGCCAGAACAACCTCAAGCAAATCAGCCTGGCCACGCACCTGTATAACGACACCTACCGGGCGTTACCGTTGGGTGGCTACGGCGGCGGCCTGTACAACACCAACATGGAGAACCTGCCCAACGCGATCAAGCGTCGCCAGGTCAGTTGGGGGACGGCGCTGCTGCCGTACGTCGAGCAAAGTGCCCTCTACGATCAGTTCGATCAAACCCTGTGGTACACGCAAACGCCCAACCAGGCCCTGGCTCAAACGCAGCTTACCGTCTTCGTTTGTCCCTCGAACCCGAATGCCGAGCAAGGCAAGCCGAACGGCGACATCCCCAAATCCACCATCTTGTACGGGCGAAGCGACTACGGCGGCAACAACGGCGAACGTGGTTTGCGGTGCAAGCCGGAATCAGCCACCGGGGCCTGCCAGAACAATTACGGGAGCTCCGATAAAAGCCCGCGTGGCCCGGTTCATGTGAGCCTGGCCGGCAGTCCCAATATCGCCATGAAGCACATCACCGACGGCAGTTCGAACACCATTTGGTGCGGTGAAGCCCCCAACTCGCTGCACGGGCTCTGGGCGGGGCACAAAAACCTATTCGATCAAAGCGCTCCCCTTAACTCCCGCATTGGCGATAAAGAACCTTGGCGCGATGTGGTCTGGCAATCGTGCGCCCCTTCCTTCGGCGAAGTTGGCACCATGAAGTGCGACTACGGACAAGAATTCCACAGCTTCCACCCCGGCGGCTGCCTCTTCGCGTTCATGGACGGACATGGCGTCTTCATTGCCGAAACGGTCGACCACAAAGTCTTCTCGGCCCTGCTGACCTACAAAGGGGGCGAAGTCGTTTCGGACTATTAAAACGAACCGCACCCCAACCCAAAAATGGGTGCCATGCTCACGCCGCGTTAGCATGTGAAGCAGAAAAGAGCATGCCGACGAAGACGACGGCATGGCTCCCGATCTGGCTAGGCCAACTAAAGCGAAACAAACCGCAATTGAATGTCGTTTGTGGTCTTGCTCTGGCAGATGTACAAGATGCCGAAGCTATCACAGTCTTGCTTTGGCCCAATCACCATTGCCAGCGTGCGAGCTTCCTCTTCCGACAACGGTTGGGCTTGCCACAGTAGCTCGTGAGGACAATTGGGCTGCGGATAGATAGTGGGAACCGTGGCCAGAATGGTTAAATCATGCCAAGCCTCGTTCGCGACATCATGCGCTGGAATGTAAGGTGCAGGTCCGAGAGAAATCCCCAGGGGCGTCAAAAAGAATGGAAGATCAAGCAGTTGCTGATCGCTGAAGATCTCTTCGCATTGAAGCTGCGTCCCTTCATCCTGTTCGTAGAAGTCCCAACCGCTAGGATACGAGGGCACCTCGATCGGGGCGTGGCCATACAGACGAGCTTCATTCCCAGCAGGCCCAGACTCCCAAGCATCAAGACAATCGACCCAGCGATAGGCAAACTCGTCCGCACCTTCGCCAAACACTTGAATCGCCACGTAGTTGCCGTGATATTCACTGGCTCCCCGTAAATCGATTTGGGCCAGGAAATGGAGGCGTTTTCCACTCTTTCCGCTCGGCCAAGCGGTGACGCCCTGATGCACTTCGCTGCCACCAACATAGGTGCCACACTCGTTCGATGCGGCAGGCTCCGTAGCCAACGGAAAGATGGCCAGCGGCAAGGACGGGCCAGAAAGCAACTGCGGCGGTAATCGCCGCCGCATCTCGCTCAGCAGCAAAAAGTCATATGGTCCTTTGACCGTGTTGATCGCCAAATAGTTCAACGTGGCGATATGAGCGTTGACCAAAGCCACTTCCTGCGAGGAAAGAAGCGGCGATGCAGGCTTCATCGCGGGTTCCCTTAGTTCGCCAGGTGGGGCTCAAGGGCTTTCGCCCAGATGACGTAGCCGGCGTCGGTCATGTGCAGGCCGTCTTTCTTGAACAGCTCTTTGCGCGGCTTGCCATCTTCACCCAGCATCGGGGCGTCGATGTCGATGAACTCGCAGTTCTCGGTCTTAGCACATTCTTCGGCGATTAGCTTGTTGGTGCCCCGTACCTGGTCGATCATTTTCCAGCGAGCAATGCTCGGCTTCACCGCGATATATAAGATTTTGGTTTCAGGTAGCTGCTGATGGATCTTCGTTTCGAACTCTTGGAAGTCTTCTAAGATTTGCTCTGGGGTGTACTTCGCGGCGATATCGTTGTCGCCAGCGTACACGACGACCGTGCGTGGCTGGTACGGCAACACAATCTGATCGGCATAATAGACAGAGTCTTCCAGACGCGAACCACCGAAGCCGCGATTGACGGCGTCGAGTTCAGGGAACGACTTCTTTAAATCCCACATCCGAATGCTACTGCTGCCGACAAAAACCACGCCCCCTGGCTGCACCGGATGCTTTTGGTCCGCCGCTGCGAACTTGTCCATCTCCTTCTTCCAACGTGCAATGCTCTCAGGCACTTTGGCATCTTCAGCTAGGGACATCGTCGTCAACAAAACAACCAGAGCGAGGCTAACAAATGAGCGAAACATGGCAGGGGGCCTTCGAGAGGGGAGGAAAGGAAGGAGGGCGTTTCGATTATAACCAAAAAGAAAGGCGGGACCGAATCGATCCCGCCTTCCCAGGTTGGCTTTCGTGGGGCCAATCAGCCAAGCACGTACGGTGCGCGATGAGCCCGTTGGGTCATCTCGGCGGCTTCGTTATCTCCTGAGATCTTTTCGGTAACCGGATCCCAGACAAGCTTCCGCTGCAAACGGCAAGAGATGTTGCCCAAGTGACAAGCGGTTGCCGTGCGGTGACCGATTTCGACATCGCAAATCGGTTTCTCGCGGGTCACAATGCAGTTGAGGAAGTTCTTATGGTGGCTGTTGCTTTCGTACAGCTGAATATCGGAATCCTTCAGTTGGATCGCTCCGATCTCTTCCGATGACGGCTTGAACACGCCACGATTGACGTAGATCTCGCCTTTGTCGCCGATGAAGCGGGTGCCCATCTTAATATCTTTTTGCCCCTGGCCGACGATCATCTTCACGCCGTCGCCGTAATCGTAGGTGATCCGGCAAGCTTCCGGCACTTCGTGATAACCTTCCGGGTGGAACTTTACTTCTTCGGCATAAACCGACAGCGGGCCGCTATCGTCTTTGCCAAGCCCCCAGTGGGCGATATCAATATGGTGAGCTCCCCAGTTGGTCATCTGACCGCCGGAGTAGTCCCACCAGAAGCGGAAGTTGTAGTGAACTCGCTTTTCGTTGTAAGGACGAACCGGAGCAGGGCCGAGCCAATAGTCGTAGTTCAAATTCTCTGGCGGTTTGCTATCGGCAGGCAACTTGCCGGGGTCGTTGGCATCGGCCAGACCAACATGCACCGTGTGGACCTTACCGATATAGCCGTTCCGAACCAGTTCGCAGGCCCGGTGAAATTCTTTCGACGAACGCTGCATCGAACCGGTTTGCACAACCCGCTTGTTCGCTCGGGCTGCTTCCACCATCTTGCGGCCTTCGTTAATCGTCAGCGAAAGAGGCTTTTCGCAGTAAACGTCTTTGCCTGCTTCACACGCATGAATGGTCGGAATCGCGTGCCAATGATCGGGCGTGCTGATCACGACGGCATCGATATCCTTACGATCGAGCACTTGGCGATAGTCGCCGTAAACGTCGCACTTTTCTTTCTTATCGCGAACCCGCTTACCAGCCGCTTCGGCCCGCTGCGAATCGACATCGCACACGGCCACGGCGTTGTCCATGAACTTGCCCAGGTTGCCGTTACCCATTCCGCCCACACCAATGTGCCCGGTCAGAATTCGTTCGTTAGCACCAAACGCAGTCGAAGGAATAAACAGGGGCGCCGTCGCCAATCCGGCCACCACGCTCGATGTCTTCAAAAACTGACGTCGCGAGACGCGATTACGAGCACTCATCTATTTTCCTTGTTAGGTAGGCAATCGAAAGCGGTAGGTTTTGCGCACGTCCCATAGCCGCCAGGGAAAAACCCAGCCGCAGAGACAAGTATCTAATGATACCTGAAATTGGTTTCGAGGCAAAGCAATACTATGCCCCGCTAAAGACCACTTACCGGCTATCAGTCCATTTCTTCCCACACCGTATGATAGCCGTCGACCGACTCGGTGTACTGTAAGAACCGTTCATAAAACGAGTTACCGCCGATCGTCGAGCTATCTCCCACGACAATCAGCTTGCGGCGGGCCCGCGTCAGGGCGACGTTCATCCGGCGAGTATCCAACAAGAAGCCAATTTCGCCGTTGGTATTCGAGCGGACAAGCGAGATGATCACCGCTTCGTTCTCGCGGCCTTGAAATCCATCGACCGTGTCTGCTTCTACCCCGGCAGGCAGCAAGTTCCGCAGCCGCTGCACCTGGGCGGCATAGGGGGAAATCACCGAGATTGCTTCCGGCAGCAGGCCTGCTTCGATGAGTTGCTGCACCTTCTTGGCCACAAACCGGGCCTCGGCATCGTTGGCCCGGCTGCCGGTCGATTCGTCTTCTTCTTCCTGAAAGTCGGCCCCCGCCGTATCAAAGAACTGCCACGGCTTCGGGTCGACATAAACCTCGTCCCCTAGCAGCGGCTGCAAGTCGTGGGCGGCGACGGTGTCGTCGGCTTCCAATTGGCAGCCGTAAAATTCCTGGCTGCTGAATTCCATAATCGACGTGTGCATGCGGTACTGACGCTGCAGCAAGCGGGCCACGCTCGGCGCCTGCCGCACGATCCGCTCTTGCATGCTCTCGGCAAACCCTTCGGCGGCCGCTTCCTGCGAGAGAATCGTCGGCGGAAGTTGGCAGTGATCTCCCGCTAAGATCACCCGCTGTGCCCGCGAAAGCGGAATCCAACAAGCAGGCTCCACCGCCTGACAGGCTTCGTCAATCACCACGGTCTCGAAGCGTCGGCCTGCGAGTAGATCGTCATCGAACCCAGTCAGTGTCGTGCATAAGACTTCCGCCCCGGAAAGAATTTGATCGAGCGTTTGCCGCTGCAAACGTTGGGCGTCGTCGAACAAGGCTCGCGCTTCTTCGCGCAGCGCCGATCGCTCGCCGGGTGCTGGTTTGGCCCGCGTGTAACGGCCGGCACTACGCATCTTCGCTTGCCCTTCACGAATCAACTTCTCGGCCAGCTTGGCATCGGGGTGGGCCCGGGCCAGGTAGTCGAGCGTACCATCGTGCAGCGATTCGGAAACGCGGGCCGGATGCCCCAGGCGGACCGCTTTCACCCCTTGCGCAAGCAGCCGCAGCATTAAGTTGTCGACCGCCAGATTGCTCGGCGCGCAAGCCAGCACGCGCTCGCCCCGATCGACCAAGGCCCGAACTAAATGGGCCAGTGTCACCGTCTTGCCGGTCCCTGGCGGGCCATGAATCACCGCCAGGTCGTTGGCCTGGAGGGCGTTTTGCACGGCTGCCCACTGCGAATCGTTCAGTTCGCGCGAACGCTCGGGAAGCCTTGCCGTCGAATCGAAGCTGGGTTGGGCTTCCCCTAGCAGCACATCGCGCAACTCGGCCAAGCGATTCCCCTGAGCACTGGCAGCCCGCTTGAGCGCGAACTCCATCCGGCGGCGGGTGACTTCGTCGTTGCTGGGAATCAACGTGAAAGGATCGTCGTCGTTTTCCAGAAAGTCCTGCGTGACGACCTCAATCGAACCATCCCGCACCGAGGCCACTAGCCCGCGAATCTGGTTGTTTTCGATATCTTGCAGCAACACCGGCGAACCGCTGCGAAAGCGATGGGGCGGCAACGAGGCCCCTTGGGTTTTGGGGCGAAACTGGCAAATCACCCGTCCCGCCAAGGCCGACCACTGTTCGTGCAGCTTCAACCCCTTGAGCGATCCTTCTTGCCGTTTCCCCTCGGCCAATCGCTGCGACTCTTCCTTCGCTTCGACCTGCATCCAGCGGCGAAACTTCTCAAACAGAGGGGGCCACTCGATTTTATCAGGCTCGTAGAACGCGTCGACTTCCGGCAACGTCTCGCGCAAGGTCTTCACCGCGCGGCGGGCTCGATCTTCGTCGATTTCGACAGAAGCCTGGCGGCGGATTAGATCGATCGCGCCGATTTCTTTGCCGGGAACATCTGCTTGCTCAATCAGCAGCTTGAACAACTGGTTGCGGTTGGTCCCCGGAGGGAGCCCCCGTAAATGGATCCGTGCCATGGTTTGCGTTGGGAAGGTTCGGGTGCGTATGAGGTGAGGCGATGTCTTTGCGTTCGGCTGGCGGCGTCGCAAAGAAGCATGCCACGGCCTGAACGAAGAACATGGTAGCAAACAACCACAGCACTCGGTCGTAGTTGCCCCAATATTCTTTCCCGACACTCATCAAATAGGGCCCTGCTGCGCTACCCGCCACGATGGTCATCATCTGGAAGCCTTTAATCTTCCCCAGGTGAGCCCGACCGTAATAACGCGCCAGCAGCGAGTTCGACCCCGCCCCCGAGATCCCTTGAGCCATGCCAAACATGACCCCGTATACGCCTGCCATCCACACCGAGTTGATCGACCAGTATGTCAGCACGCCCACGCCCAGCATGGTCGAGCCGATCGCCAGCAAGTAATTCAACTTGAAACGGTCAGCCAGAATTCCACCGAAAAACTGGCACAGGGCCATGCTGACCGCCATCGATAAAAAGACTACCTGGGCGTCTTCTTCCGTCAAACCGCGCAGTTCAATGAACGGCACCACCATAAACATCAACGCCGTGCCAATCATTCCCCACATCGTCATGAACGAAAGCACGATCCAAAACGAACGGGTTTGCAGGGCATCTCCCAGGCTCAATTGCGGCAACAAAAACAACTTACCGGGATCGTGCGGCTGGCCATCTTCGCGCACGCCCCGCTTGTCGCCGTCCGGCAGCTGGCCGATCTCTTCCGGGTGATTGCGATAAATGAAGATCAGAATCGGAAACATGATCAGCCACACGCCTACCCCCAGGGCAACATAAGCTTGCTTCCACCCCAGTTCGTTGATCAAAAAAATCGTGATGATCGGAAAGGTGCCGAATGCGATGGGCGCCGACAAGTTTCGAATGCCGTTGGCAAAGCCCAGCTTTCGCTGAAACCACATATCGGCCGTGTTGGTCGCCAAGAGTGTGAGCGAACCTTGCCCCAAGGTCCGGATCGCCAGGAAACCAATAAACAGCGTGTAAAACCCTTGAACCTGCGACATGAACATGCAGGCCATCCCGAACAAAGCCACCGTCACGGTGATTGTCCGACGCAAGCCCCACCGGTCGGCAAGAGCCCCAATCCAGGGGACCGGAAACGCCGCCAAGATTGTCCCCAACAGATAGGCGGTGGTGACCGTCACCATCTCGGCATCGATCAGTTCTTTGGAAAGGACCACTGCTTGGCCCGGATGGGCTTGTTGAAACGTGGCAGTGGCCAGCGTGGTGGCAATGTATTTGTTGAACAGGGCCACACCGTAGGTCTGGCCAGGGCTGGTGCAATACTGCGTGAACATCGCCACGCCCAGCATCACCCAGCCATAGAAAAACGGTGTCGCTTGAACGATCGGGTCGCGACGGACAGAAGCTGCCTCAAGCGAGGCGGCGTCGGTGGCCATGATGAAGGGTTGCCTGAATCAATTTTCTCGAAGCGAAGCAGACAACAAACGGCCTGCGCGGAGTCATATACTATCAACGGCTCCCCAGTCAGGAAACATCTAATGGCGATTCGGTTCACCGTATTTTCTAGCATGAAACATTGCCCCCGTAAGCCTTTTTAGCAGCGGCATTCTCGCCACCCCGCTTGGGCCAATTGCAAGCCTCACCGCTTACCGATACGTTGGAACATCTAAGACACCCAGGCGGGTGTGAATTTAACAATCAATCATCGTCGATCAGGTGCGATGTTCATGTTCCGGTGAGCATTGCCGCCAGGGTAGATGTTATTTCAACCAAGTGTGAAGTGAATGGGCCGTATCGGGTTAGCTTTCAAGCTGTTTTTTCAAATTCTATTTAATTCTGATGTAGCCAAGCGGGCGGAAACGTTGTCGTTGCCGGCTCCTCCGAAAGAGGAAAGCAAGCAAGCCACGCCACCTCCGCCCCCACCCAAACCGAAGCCAGCTGCTCCGCAAGGGATTGATGCGTTGGTGCTGCTAGCAACTTTGCAGCGTGAGGCCCGCTTCTTGGACCTGTTCCAGGAAGACCTTTCGGAGTACGAAGACGCCCAAATCGGCGCCGCCGTCCGCGACGTGCAGCGCGATACCAAAGCGACGCTCAACCGGTTGTTCGCCATCCAGCCGGTACGTGACGAAGAAGAAGGCAACCGCATTGAATTGCCTGCCAACATCGATGCCGTCGAGATTCGCCTGGTTGGCAACGTACAAAACGAGAAGCCTGCCGGTGGCACGCTGGTGCATCGCGGCTGGAAAGCCACCAAATGCGATGTTCCCAAGTTCAACGGTACCTTGACCCAGGCCCAAGTGCTGAACCCTGCCGAAGTGGAGGTATAGTCGATGAGCGCGAAATATGTCGTTGGCATCGACCTAGGCACAACCAACAGCGTGATCGCCGTGGCCGATCTGGAAGCGGAAGCCCCGGTGGTCGACCTGGTCGAGATTCCGCAGTTGGTTGCCCCCAGCACCATTGAAAGCCGCAAGTCGCTCCCTTCGTTCCTGTACTTGGCCACCGAGTCCGACCAGGCCGGAGACAAGCTGGAACTTCCTTGGGGGGCGGATCAAAACTACGCAATCGGCGAATGGGCCCGGCGTCAGTCGGCGGATACCCCCGATCGCACGGTTGGCGGGGCCAAGAGTTGGCTTTCGCATCACAAAGCAGACCGGCAAGGCAACATCTTGCCTTGGAATGCCCCCGAAGAAGTCGGCAAGGTTTCTCCCGTGGAAGCTTCCCGCCGCTACTTACAACACCTGGCCGCCGCCTGGAACAACGCCCATCCCGAACATCCGCTGGCCGACCAAGCCGTGGTGCTGACCGTACCGGCGTCGTTCGATGCCAGTGCCCGAGAACTGACCCGCGAAGCCGCCGTCGGTGCTGGCCTACCGGCTGACTTCACCCTGCTGGAAGAACCGCAAGCCGCCGTTTACTCGTGGCTCGGCCACATGGGCGATAATTGGCGCAAGGCTTTAAAGGTTGGCGACAAGCTCCTGGTTTGCGACGTGGGTGGTGGTACGACCGACCTCACACTGATCACCGTCGAAGAAGAGCAGGGGGAGTTGATCCTCAAGCGGATGGCGGTCGGCAATCATCTGCTCGTGGGCGGCGACAACATGGACTTGGCCGTCGCCTTCCATGTGGCGGAGTTGTTCAAGGAAAAGAACGTCACGCTCGATCCTTGGCAATCGGTCTCGCTGTGGCATTCGTGCCGCGCCGCCAAAGAAGACCTGCTCCGCGAAGAAGGTCCCGAGAAGCACCCTGTCAGCATCTTGGGACGTGGCAGCAAGCTCATCGCCAAGACGGTGTCAGTCGATGTCGAACGCGAGCCGATCCAAGCGATGCTGCTGGAAGGTTTCTTCCCACAGTGTGCCGGCAGCGAAAAACCGCAGCGTGGGTTCGTTTCTGGCTTTCAGGAACTGGGGCTTCCGTTCGAGTCCGACCCAGCCGTCACGCGGCATCTGGCCGAATTTCTGGCCGTGCATGCCGAAAAAGCGGGCAGCCCGATCAACCCCACCCATGTACTGTTCAACGGTGGCGTCTTCAAAAGCGAATCGTTCCAGACGCGCTTGATGGAAACACTCGCCGCGTGGCAACCCGAACAACCTCCGCAGCGTTTGGAAGGTCCGCACGACCTCGACTACGCCGTGGCTCGCGGGGCGGCGTTCTATGGTTGGGCGAAAGAGAAGGGGGGCATTCGCATTCGGGGCGGAACGGCCCAAGCCTATTACGTCGGCATCCAAACCTCTGGCCTGGCCATCCCTGGCGCCCCCCGTCCGCTGCACCTGTTGAACGTCGTGCCGATTGGCATGGAAGAAGGGACCGAGACCGACGTCCCCAGCGCCGAAGTCGGCCTGGTGGTGGGCGAAACCACCAAGTTCCGCTTCTTCTCGTCTCCTAGCCGCAAAGACGACAAGCCTGGTCAAATGCTCCAGCGCTGGGACGAAGCCGAAGTCAGCGAAACCGACAGCCTGGAAGCCAACCTCCCGCGCGACGATAAGATCAACGAGCCCTACGTGCCGGTGACCTTCCATAGCAAAGTCACGGAGCTGGGGATGCTCGAATTATGGTGCGTCAGCTCCAAGACCAACGGCCGCTGGAAGCTAGAATTCAACGTCCGCGAAGAAGATTAACCACCTGTAAGATCAAACCGCATGTAGGGTGCGTCTTGACGCACCAGAACCTGCCCAACCGGCAAACCTGAATCGACCGCGTGGCAACGCAAGCACCTCGATAAGCCGCAACTCAGCAGCGCACGATATTTTGCGTTACCACGCTTTGGTACGTAGTTCTACGTTTTGCCAGGGCTTGATGCATCAAGACGCACCCTACGAAAATAATGTACGACCAAACTCGCCGCATCTCTCCCTTATCTGGTCCCCTCGCCCCTGAGGGGAGAGGGTTAGGTTGAGGGGCTGCTCAAGATCGCCCCAACAACATGTCCATCGTCCAAGCAACTTCCGCCGCGCCAACTGGCCTCGAAGAAGAACTCCCCAGCCGTTACCTCGTCGGCATCGATCTCGGCACAACCAACTCTGCCGTCACGTTCCTCGATACGCACCACGAAGGTGCCGCCATCGAAACGTTTCTCGTGCCGCAGGTAATTGCCCCGGGTCAGGTCGAAGCGCGGCCGACGCTTCCTTCGTTCCATTATCAAGCAGCTCAGAACGAGTTCCCACCTAGCTCGCTGAAGTTGCCGTGGAGCAAAGGGGACGAATCCAGCACGGTCGGCACCTTTGCCCGCGATCACGGTACGAGTGTGCCAGGCCGCATGATCAACTCGGCCAAAAGCTGGCTCTCGCATTCCGGCGTCGACCGCACCGCCGCTTTGCTTCCTTGGCATGGCAGTGCCGACGTCGAGAAGCTTTCGCCGGTCGAAGTCAGCAGCCGCTACTTGAAGCACGTCCGCGCCGCCTGGAACGCCCGCTTCAAGCAAGAGCCGCTGGAGAAGCAAGACATTGTCCTGACGTTGCCGGCGTCGTTCGATGAAATTGCGCGCGAACTGACGGTGGAAGCCGCCAAACAGGCTGGCCTCAAGCGAGTCGTGCTCATCGAAGAACCGCAAGCCGCTTTTTACGATTGGCTGGCCAAGCACGCCGACACCTGGCAAACGCAAGTTTCTCCTGGGCAAACCATTTTGGTCTGCGATATCGGCGGCGGAACGAGCGACTTCACCTTGATCCGGGCCCGCGCTGGCGACGAAGACCTCGTTCAGTTTCACCGCGTGGCGGTGGGCGAGCATTTGATTCTCGGCGGCGATAACCTCGACCTGGCCCTGGCCCATTACCTGGAAGGCAAACTTTCGCCGAAAGAGAAGCTGCCAGCCGATCGCTGGTCGATTTTGGTGCGCCGTTGCCGCCAAATCAAAGAAACGTTCCTCGGCCCCGAAGCTCCAGAATCGCAAACGGTCAGCCTACCGGCGATGGGCTCGAAGCTGATCGGCGGAGCGCTGCAGTGCGAAGTCACCCGCGACGAAGTCCACCAGGTGTTAGTCGAAGGTTTCCTGCCGGCCAGCGGCTTGCACGAGACACCGGAGATGCGCACGTCCGGCTTTCAAGAGTTCGGCCTGCCGTACGCCCCCGACGCGGCGATTTCCAAGTGGCTGGCTTATTTTCTACGAACGCACCACGAAGTCATCGAAGAGGAAAGCCGTCATCCGAGCGGCGCCGTGCGGCCTGACCTGGTGCTATTCAATGGCGGCTTCTTCGAGTCCCCCGTCTTGAAACAGCGGCTGCTGGAAGTGCTCAGTAGTTGGTTCCAGCAAGAGGACCCCACCTGGCAACCCACCTTGCTCGAAAACGCCCACCTCGATCTGGCCGTGGCCCGTGGTGCCGCCTATTACGGTCAAGTTCGCCGTGGCACCGGCGTGAAGATCACGGCCAACCTGGCCCGCACGTACTATATTGGCGTCGGCTCGACCACGTCAGGCGAGGCCGAAGCAATGTGCCTCTTGCCGGCCACAACCGAGCCAGGCCAAGAGATCGACCTGCAGCACAACTTCCAACTGCGCGTTTCCGAACCGGTCGAGTTCCCGCTGTTTGTTTCCAGTACCCGTTTGATTGATAAGCCGGGACAATTGGTCCCGATCGATCCACAGCAGATCAAAGCGTTGCCGCCGATTCGCACTGTTTTGCGGGCCCGCCGCCGCAGCGAAGCCGAGACCATCCCCGTTCATCTGCACGCCAAGCTGACCGAGATCGGCACCATCGAGCTTTGGTGCGGCGAGGTCGATTCCGATCGCACCTGGCGGCTGCAGTTCGACATCCGCAGCGCCACGCAAACCGATGTCGCCGCCCATGAGTCGGCCCGCGAAGCGGAAGGGATGCTCGACGAATCGCTGTGGAACGAAGCGGCCAAGTTGCTCGACGAGACCTTCGGCGACAACCCGGTCCGCAAGCCGCAGCAGCTGATCAAAGATTTGGAAGCAGCCCTCGAGATGCCACGCGATGCCTGGCCGACCTCGCTGTTGCGGCGGATGTGGGAACACCTGATGGACCTTGCAGCTGGCCGCAGCAAGAGCCCGACCCATGAATCGCGGTGGCTCAATCTGACCGGCTATTGCTTGCGCCCCGGCTACGGGCTGGCCTTGGACGATTGGCGCGTTTCCGAAACTTGGAAGTTACTGCAAGGCAAAGTGCTGCACAACGACGACAACTGCCGCAATCAGTCCCTCATTCTCTGGCGGCGCATCGCTGGCGGCTTGAATCGCGGGCAACAACTGGCCGTCGCCGAGCCTCTTTTGCTCGCCACGCGGGTGATGCACAAGCGAATGACCAGCGGTGGTGGTGGCACGTCGACCGCTACGTTCACGCCGCAGCAAGCGATCGAAGCGTGGCGTCTGCTGGGGAGCCTCGAACTGCTAGGCGCCTCAGAAAAAACTGAGATCGGCCGGATGCTGGTCGATTTGCTGGGGAAGAAGAAGCTGGAACCAGCCCGCGGCGCGATGGGGTGGACGATTGGCCGCCTGGGCACGCGCGTTCCCGTTTACGGTCCGCTCAATACGCTCGTTCCGAAAGAGATCGTCACCAAGTGGTTGGATGTGTTCCAGCAGCAAAAGACAACCGACCGCGCCGACCTGTTGGCCGTCATGCAGCTGGCCCGCAAAACAGGCGACCGTTACCGCGACCTGACCGAAGCAACCCGCTCGGCAGCCTCCCAGTGGCTAGAACGGGAGAAAGCCCCCGAACACTGGGTCCGCATCGTCCGCGAAGGTGGCCAACTGGACGAAGAAGAGCAATCGCAAATTTTCGGCGAGAGCCTACCGACCGGCCTCACGCTGGTCCGCTGAACCGTTGGCTTCCTCCTGCCGCAGCGCAGCGATGTCGATGAAGTCTTCAATCTGATCGTAAGGGATATGCCGCACCTGGCCGTCGATCTCCGTAATCAGCGGCGTTTGGGTGCGCTGACAGGTTTCGATCACCGAGAGCATCGCCACCCGGAATCCGGAGGCAGCTTTCTTCGCCATTTCGCTTTTCTCAGGCATCACGGCTTCTTTCCACACTGTTCTTAAAAGTGTCCAAGGCGGTCTTATCGTAAACGGTTATCGTGTCGTTCACCGTTTCGGCAATTAACTTAGGAGGAATGATCATCGCGTTATATAGTTGCCAAGAGTCCACTTCTTTAGCATACCACTGCCAAAAATTCCGCACTCCTGAATGATACCTACGGCGGATGTCCGCTTCCGGAATATTGTGCCCTCCTTGCTTCACGCGGTTGGCAACGCGGGCGATGGCGACTTCTTCGCTGGGCAGCCACAGAAAGAAGAGGTGAATCTGGTACCCGGCTTGTTTCATCGCCTGAAATCGCCGGAGATAGGCTCGCCCAGAAAGGGTGGTCTCGAAGCTGAAGTTTTCCCGTTGGGCGGTTAATTCATCGATCCGCTTGAGCATTAGCTTCCCTGCCGCGAAGTTTTGCGACTCGGGATCGAACGGGGCCAAACCGGCGGCAATCAGGTCAGCATTCAGAAACTGCTTGCACTGCACAAACTCGGGCAGAAACTTCGTGGCGAAAGTCGTCTTGCCGGCACCATTTGGCCCAGAGATCACATAGACATTGCGCGACATAATCACGTCTCCGTCCGATCGATCCAGCGGGGGTTCTGCGGCGGGTGGGCGGCGATTAGTTGTTCTAAAATTGCGTTGGGCTCGTTCGCGGTGAGCAGCAGTTCGCGATTGCCTTGGTACAGAAACGCCTCGTCGTGGGCGTGGTCGAGCATCGCTAGCAAGGCGTCGAAAAAACCTGCCACGTTCAACAGGCCGCACGGTTTGTGATGAAAACCAAGCTGGGCCCAGGTCACCACCTCGAACAATTCTTCCAGCGTGCCGAACCCGCCCGGCAAGGCCAGGAACCCGTCGGAGAGCTCGGCCATCTTCGCTTTGCGCTGGTGCATCGAGTCGACGACGATCAACTCGTTCACACCGTGGTGAGCTAACTCGCGTTCGACCAAAGCCCCAGGGATCACGCCGACGACTTCACCGCCAGCAGCGAGCACGGCATCGGCGACGGCGCCCATCATGCCGACTTTGCCGCCACCATAAACCAGACGGATCTTCCGCTGGGCCAGCAAGCGGCCTAATTCAGAAGCGACTTCCGTGTAAACAGGTCGGCTACCAGAGGCCGACCCGCAAAATACGCACAAACTGTCCATCATGGGTGCCGATTTTTGGAGACGCCCACGCAAGGCTTACTTCGCAGGAAGGGCGAAGTCACCTTGCAGGTCGCGCCACACGCAGTGAATGTGATTCGCCGGGTTACCCGAAACGTCCGGCTGAGCGTTGACGAACTCAATTAAAAACGTTTTTCCCTGAATGCGGTAGTAATGCGGAACCCCTTTTTTCAGTCCGCCAGCCCAAGCAAAGTGAATGCTTTCCCAGCCACCTTCCTTCAAAGCAGCGTACCGTTTGGCGGCCACGTCTTGGGGCATCGCTGAAATGTAGGTATCGATCAACGTGGTCAGCGTGGCCATTTCGTTCTTATTGAGGTGCCCCCAGGCAATGCCTTCTGGAGCCGTTTGCGGTGGGTGCGTTTCGCCCGCGTTGCGAATCTCGGAGGGGCTCTTCTCGGAAATGATCGCCACCTTCTGCTGAGCCGGCGCCATCATGTTGATCAGATAAAGCCCCAGGTCTTCTTCCTTCTTCAGAATGGCCATCCCCTGCGGGTAACCTTCTAGGTGGTAGTCTTCTTTCAGTTCCGCTGGATTCGTGGCGAAAAACTGGGGCGTTGAAGAAACAACCTCGTCACCTTCCACCACAAAATTCAGCGAAAGGTGATGCCCTTCAAAGCTCAGCCCCCAGCGCTGTCCTTCCTTCGGCTCGCCAAAGATCGACACGTAATAACGCAGTGGGTCGCGAATCGGCCCTGACTTTTGCACATGCTTCAGTAGCGCCTCGTTGGCCATGATTTTGTCGGTCTTGTCGTAACCAATCTGGCTGAGCGCGACCTGTAGCAGATCGTGCGTGAGAGCCCGCTGCTGGTCGGTCATGTCCCGCATCATCAGACCTTTACGTTCATCCTTGGGGATGAAGTGCCAGCCCACGCGTTTGTCGCTATCGTAGGGAAACAACATCGCTTGGCGCTGTTCTGCGTTCAGCGAATCGACCAGGGCCGTAGCCGCGCTGGTCATCTTGGTTCCGGTCCCGGCCAAACGATAATAGGTGTAAGCAGTCGTGCCGCTCACCAGTGCGACAACCAACGTAATAGCAGCAAGCAAACTTTTTCGCACGGTAGATCCTTTGGAAGGCAGTGGGCAAGGGGAAGCCGATCGGTAAAATTCAACCGGCTGCCAGGATTGGGGGGGGAATAAAAATGTCGTGAATTTCTGAAATCATACAATTTAATAAGTTACCATGTGAAATGGCTTGGTGCATCCCGCGACCCCAATTGCGACCAAAGTTTGACACCTCCTTTGTTTTCTACCCTTCCGGAGTTTCATCATGCGAATTCAGTTTGCCTTAGGACTATTCGCCGTCCTGCTTGCTACCACATCCCTTGTCGCAGCCGACCCAGCCAAAGAACCCCTCTGGCCGGAAGGGGCGCCTGGTGCCCATGGTACCGAAGATAAGGATATTCCCACCATTACCGCCTATATGCCTGCTTCCGAAATCAACACTGGTTGCGCAATCGTGGTATGCCCAGGGGGTGGTTACGGCCATTTAGCCACCGGGCACGAAGGGGTCGAGATCGGTGAATTTTGGAACAAACATGGCGTAGCCGCGTTCGTGGTCGAATACCGCCATGCAAACCGTGGCTACAAGCACCCAGCTCCGCTGCAAGATGCCCAACGAGCGATCCGCACGGTGCGTGCCCGGGCTGAAGAATACAACTTAGATCCCAAACGGATCGGCATCATGGGCTTCTCGGCTGGGGGGCACCTGGCTTCTTCCGCCGGTACTCACTTCGACAAAGGGAATCCCGATTCCAAAGACCCTGTCGAACAGGTCAGCTCGCGGCCCGACTTCATGATCCTTTGCTACCCGGTGATCGCGTTCGACAAGCCGTATACGCACAAGGGTTCGCAGCGAAATCTACTGGGCGATGACGCCCCGGCCGAGTTGGTTGCCGAGATGTCGAGCGAACGCCAAGTCACCGCCGAAACGCCTCCTACGTTCTTATTTCACACCACCGAAGACACCGCTGTGCCTCCGCAAAACAGTGTTGATTTCTACATGGCTTTGAAAGAAAAGGGAGTTCCTGCGGAGATGCACATCTTCGAGAAAGGACGTCACGGGATTGGCCTCGGGAAGGATGTTCCAGGGTCGGCAGCATGGCCAGATTTGTGCTTGGCCTGGCTGAAAACCCAAGGCATGGTTCCCGCCGATCGATAAGCAACTGCGTGGGCTGGCTGGGCCAGTTAATGGCCTAGCTACACCACGGTTATCTCTTTGCCAAGCAAGGCGAACCGTCAGCGGCGAGCTGCGGCGGACTCTACATCCGCCGCTCTCGCCGAATGCCCAGCGAAGCGTCCTCGGACGCGAATCGCCAATACACGCCTGACAATCGTTATCTTCCGACGAATTCGCGTCGTAAATCTCTAGCTACGGCTTGGCATTTTATCTGCAAATAGCAGCTTCAGCCGTACACTTTCTCAAGCCCCGCCTTGCGACGTTATTTTATGGATGGCTGCGCACGTAATCTAAATTTGTTCAGTCATTTCATCCACGAATTCCGGGACTTACGTTGGTCGCCCCCGTACGATTGGCAGCGCGGTCCTCAATAAGAGCAAGACAATATCATGATTGTCCGCGAATCGTTTCTCAGCCACGGCATCGAGTCGCTGGTGACCTTCAATCCCATCTGCATCCACCGCGATACCCAGCTCGACGAACTGCTGGAAAGACTTTATTCCACCGGTTTTCATCATTGGCCGGTCATCGATAACGAGAAACGACTAATCGGGATTGTTTCCGATCAAGATATCGTCCGCGCTGCCGCCGAAAGAGAAGCCGCCTCCACCAACTTTCAGGTGCCGCGCGACTCGCTGCAAATATCGATTGCCGATATTATGCAAACCCACTTAGTCACCATCGATGCCCAAGAGACAGGCCAAACCGCCTTAGCACGCTTCTTAGAAAGTGGCTACCACTCGCTGCCGGTCACCCAAGGCGAAAACTTGGTCGGTATGATCACCACCAGTGATTTCATTCGTGAATTTGCGTACAGCCAACATCCCGCCAAGGATGTTGCCGTCTCCCAAATTTACGACCGCTTGCCGCACTTGATCGACTCGGAAACCACCTTAGACAATATGCGGATCGAGCTGCTAAGTCACCACGCCAAGTATTGTCTGGTGACGCAAGGTGAATACACGTTGGGGGTTCTCTCGGAACGGGATCTTCGTCGGCAAAAGTGTCGCGAGATCGCGCAAACGCTGTATCATGAGAAGCCAGCCCAGGTTACTCGCGCGATCGAATTGATTCGGCCCAACCACCACGTGCCGTCCAATACCACCTTGGGGGACGTCGCCCAATGGATGAATGAAGCGCAAGCCAATGTCGTCATGGTCTGTTCGCGCGATCTCCTGCAAAACGGGGTGATCTCGCAAGAGCACCTCTTACAATACGTGGCGAATTACGAACAGAACGCGAGCACTTAGACAAGCGTTAGTTGCCCAGCAGCGTCAATCGTTCGACTTCCAAAGGAAAGTCTGCGTATGTGCGGATGCTGCTGGCTTTTGCCGAAAGAACACGAACTTTGGCCGTGTTGCCCACCGCCGGGCGATTGTTGCGGCGGGCTTCCAAGTCGACACGCTTTTCGGCACGTGCCAAATCTTGCTGGCGATCGTTTTGCTGTTTGATCTCGGCCTCGAACTGCTGTTGCGTTTGCAGACGCCGGGTCCGCAAATTATCGCGATTTGCCGACAAGCGTCGCGCTTCGGCTTGAACGAGTGCCAAGTCTTGCTCATAGCCGCTCACCAGGCGTTCTAACCGAAAAATCTCGCGTTGCAGGCGATCGCGGCGGTTGGGGTCTTTCGTTCTTCCTAGTTCATCATTCAGCCGAAAGATATCGTCCACCAACAAGGCAAGCTCGTTCCGAATGACACGCTGCTGCGCGTCTAACTGGCCAAGCGCCGCATTGAGCGGGGCTTCGGCCTGATCGAACTTCTGCTGCTCTTGCGTCCACTCGCTACGCAGTTGATCGACTCGAGCGGCCGCTTGTTGCTTGTCGATATCAATCTGCTTGCGACGAATGGCAATCTCTTGTTGTTGCTGCATTTTTTGCAGCTTCTCTTGTTGCAAAGCGTCGTCTTTGGCATCTTGCTGTAACGTGGTCGAGGCGGTGAACAGCGTAGCCACGTCTTGATAGTTGTTCTCGAACTCGACTTGCCGAGAACCGACCAGCGCCGGCTCGATGGCGTCGCGAGCCCGCTGCACTAATGCGGCCGAGACCTCACCAGAACGAGGCCCTTCGTAGAAACCGAACAACCTTCCCATTAAGCGAATCGTCTCGACCACTTCGGCTTCCTGGTCAGGCATCAACTCGCTGGTGGGTAACTCTTTGCCTAGCCGCGTGGCGAAGACCAACGCGTTGTCGAACTTCTCTTGCAGCGTGCGCACCCATATCAAGCCACGCCAGCTGGGATAGTGCTTGCGATCCAATTGAATCGCCGCGTCAAACGCAGCGGCGGCTTCGTCGTACTGATGATGCCGCAACAAAGCCAAGCCGGTGGCATAAAAGACATTCGGATCGCGCAGCTGCCCGGCTGAAGCTTCCCCGCGGCGGACAACGTCCATGCCTGCCGGCCCGACTTGCCAACCTTCTTTCAGCAGTTCCCCAATCAACGCATCGGCATCTTCTGCCTGAACCGATGGCATGGGGGCCAACAACGTAGCGGCCAGCAAGCCCCCCATTGTCAGCGTGCGGGCAAATTTACTCAGGGTTTTCAACGCCACGAAATACTCCCACGCCTGAGACGCAACAAGAAATGCAGAAGACAAGTCCAACCGGAAAGACCCACCGTATCGTAGGTAGGTTCTCCAAAATTGACAAGCAACTTTTCGTCCCAGGCTGCCCAACGTTCCCGCTACGCGATCGACGCAGGGTTGAAGAGCAGGGGAAAGAACTGCCCTTCCATTTTTTCCCCAGGCGCTATCGGCGGGACACCAGTTAGCAATTCTTCGTTCTTATCGCTAACCACCCCATCGCGAAAAGCATTGATCACCACCGCGCGGCGTGGGCGATCGATCCGGTTTTCAAACGAGCCATGCACGGTTAACGCATGATGAAACGTCGCTTCGCCTGCTTTCAGTTCAGCGGCAACCGGATGTTGAAACTTCTCCCACTGCTCGTCGGTAAGCACCTCTTGAATCGCTTCCATGTTGCCCGCCAAGCCAGTGATCGGCAGCAAGTCCCACTGGTGACTACCGGGGATATACTGCACGCAGCCGTTTTCATTCGTGGCGTCGTCCAGACCGATCCAACAGGTCAGGTGGGCAATCGGTTTAGTGCGTGTCCAATACGAGTAATCTTGATGCCAGGCCACCACGCCGCCATGCTTGGCAGGCTTACAGAAAAGTTGATCGTGCCAGAAACGGACCGATCCCCCCAGTAATTGACTGGCCGCCATCACAAAACCAGGTGCCCACAACACATCGTGAAACGCTGGCCGCAATCGCCACGCCCCCAACGCATGAAACAAAACCTTTTCCGGCGTGGTCGATTCGTTGCTGTGGTACTCGTACCACAATTCTTGCCCTTCGTGATCTGCCTCGAAGAACTCTGCCAACTCGGTCTTCAACGCTTCGATCTGCTTCTCGTCGAGAATCTTCACCCCGGTCAAAAAGCCTTGCTCATGAAACGTATCGACCTGCGCCGCCGACAAACGATACGGCTCCCACCCGGCGGCATCGGTCGGCCAGGCAAACAAATCGGTGGCAAGTTCGTGCAGTTCAGACCAGTCTCGGGCCATGGGGAGATACTCGCTCAGGAAGAGAGAAGGGGTGGGAATTCAGCAGCAGGCTTGTTTATCGCAAGCTACCGCACAGAAATCAAGTCGTTCGCAGTCCCACTTGAACGAAGCAGCAACACCACCGTAGGGTCCGCTGGGCGGACCGCTCCCACCTATTGGCGCGTGGTAGCGCAAACAGGTTACGGTCTGCGGTGGGTGAACAAGCTCCAGTCCACGTAACGCTATCCTACGCTGACGCGATCTCTCAACATATCGTGTCTACTATGCGGACCAAGCAGAAGGCACACGCAGTACCAACAGAAACCACATTCCGTTCCGCACAGCGGGACCCTACATGGGCATTCTCCATCGTGCTTGAAATCGCTTTTCCCTCAGCCCCAAAGGGGCGACAGTCAATAGCCAGGGGCGGAAGCCCCAGGGAAGTATGCGTTCTCGAAATTGAGCCCCAACGGGGCGTTCGTAGCCGTCAAGTCGACCAGGGGCTTCCGCCACCTGGCTATTGACGGTCGCCCCTTGGGGCTGTTGGGCACGCCTGGTTGGTAGACGTATCGGCCTTTTTGAAACAACCGGGCCAGGCATATGGGATTGTCTACTAGGGCCACTTCTGCATCGGCGTGCTTGACGAAAAACAACCTGAGTTCAGTGTTACCTATGTGTCCGAACGGGTGTTCCCCTTGTGTCCGGTCTAAACACGGTGCGGGCCCAACCTGCCCAATCGTGGTAAGCAAACTCCGGTCCGCACAGCGGACCCTACCTGATTTGGCTTTTAATGCTTGTGATCGTGGTTGTGATCATGGCCATCACTGTGATCATGATCGTGCGTATGTCCGGCCTGGCTACCGGCGGGGTGCAGATCGTTAAAGTGGATATGCAACTGAGGCCGCGCCTTCACCAGGTTCGACATACCGTCGTCGGTTAACTGGGTTCCATCCGCGTAAAACGATTGCAACTGCTCCATTTGGGCAATCGCGGGCAACGCTTGATCGGTGATCGGCGTATCGATCAGGTGCAAGTAAAGAATCGTTTTGCTCTGGCCCACTTTTTCGATGCCGGCATCGGTTAGTTTCGGCGAACCAATCCGCAGCAATTCCAAATTCGGCAATGCGGCGATCTTGGCTAGTCCTGCGTCGGTTAACTGGCTGGCCGGTAGATTCACGATTTCCAGGCTATCCATTTGGGCAATCACATCTGCCTCGGCATCGGTAACCGGGGTTTGATCCAGCCGCAGTTCGCGGAGCTTGGCCGTTGGCTGCATCGCTTGAAGCTGCTCGAGCGGCACTGCTGAATTGACCACATGAATGCTATCGGTCGCCGCCGATTCGACATCTTGCCACTGCCGCGCGAAACTTATTTCATCCAACGGCTGTACCGCTGGGGTGGGTGGTTTCCCAAAGCAGCCGGTCAATAACACGCCAAGCGAGAGCAACAAAAAAGCACGCATGATTTTCTCGATTAGAAAACAAAAGGGCAGGGGGCAATCCATGAGCAGTCGTTAACCGCAGCGAGGACAACGCAAGCGATACCGCGTGAGACCACCCCCGCGCGACGTGCCAGACATCATAATCTCGCCACACTTCGGACAAAAATCTGGCTGCGTATCGTCTTCGCCGTCATCATCTTTTTGCTGGCACGCAACGCAGATTTTGGTATCAGGGAAGATCTCTAGGCGTTCCGCTGGAATGGTTTTGCGGCATTGTTCGCACACGCGGCCATCTCCCCAATCTTCTTCCTCGTCGCGGGGGTAGTCGATCCGCAGCCCCACGCGGCTACATTCGCCACAAACGAGCTTACTGCCGCTGCGTTCAAACAATTCTTCAATGATTGCCGCATCGGGGTTTTCTTCGCGGCGCAGCATCCCTATTTGGTGCAAAAGCCGGAGTTTTTCGGCTATTCCCACCAAACGGTGCCAATGACAATCGGGGCAGCTTATTTCTCTGAGCATGGAATTCTGGGGCAACACAGCCTGCGAACGGGTGGCTATCGTTTTTGGAGCTTTGTCCGACTAAAATAAGGAGCCGCAATCGGTAGCCCCATGCTATTATTGTTACAAAAATCCCCGTCCTCGGAGACCACCTCGCATGTCAAAACCGGTTTTTCTCGCGCTCGTTTGTTGCCTTGGCTGGGTTTCGCTAGCCAATGGTCAGGAATTTCTGAGCGGAATTGAATGGCCAGAGCCCCAAGTCGTTACCCCAGGCGAAAAGCCGACCGATGCCCCCTCGGACGCCACGATTTTGATCGGCTCCGAAGGCATGTCGGCCTGGAAAGGGGGAGACCAATGGAAGTTTGCCGAGGGTGTCGCCACGGCTGACAAAGGTGGCATCGAAACGAAAGAAGAATTTGGCGACGTGCAAGTCCACCTGGAATGGGCATCTCCGGAAGAAGTGAAGGGAAGAGGGCAAGGTCGCGGCAATAGCGGCATCTTTTTTATGGGGAAATACGAGGTGCAAATCCTCGACTCGTACGATAATCCGACCTACTTCGACGGCCAGGCCGGTGCGGTCTACAAGCAATCGCCCCCCATGGTCAACGCCATGAAAAAACCAGGCGAGTGGAACACGTACGACATCATCTTCAACCGTCCGGTGCGTAACGACAAAGGGGACGTGATCGCTCCGGCTCACATCACCGTGCTGCATAACGGCGTCGTGCTGCAAAACAGCTACGCCGTGCGTGGTAGCACCAACTGGCACAAGCCGCCAGCTTACGAACCGCACGGCGAAAAGGGGAGCATCGGCCTTCAATTCCATGGCAACCCGGTTAAGTTCCGCAATATGTGGGTCCGCGAGATCAAACCGATCGAGCCTACCTTCGTGCCGGAAGACACCGAGATGGTCCGCTACAAAGCCGACTGGAGCACCGAGAAGATGAAGACGGCTCCTGCTCCAGAAACTTCTGCCGCCCCGGAAGAAAAAGCCGAACCTGAATCCAAGCCTGCAGAGCCGGCCAAGGAAGACGCGAAAGAAGAGAAGTAACCTTCCTCCTCAAATCTAACAAGATTTTCCCACAATCGACGTACGTTAACGAAGTCTCTCGGTAGATATCAATTAGCGTGCGTCGATTTTCTTTAGGTAGGATCTTCGATGCTTGTTCGTACTCTGATTCTCACAATTTTGTCATTTTCCTTCGGTGTCTCCGCTCTTCTAGGCGACGAACCGCAGACGCATCTCGACGAAGCGTTCCGTCCGAAGGCATTAGAAATGACCCCTCCGCTGCTTACTTCAGGCAAGGAAATCAGGAAGTATGTGGGGAAGTTGATTGCGATTCGTGGCAAAGTCTCCGACACAAAAATCCCAGATTTATTGGGTGTAGAAATTGCCTTGCCCTCGCATGAACTTCGCGGAAAGGAAGCCTATGCTGTCGGGATTCTCGGCGAGTCGACCGTCTCGAAAGAGGAAATTGAGGAAACGTTTCGCAATTACGGCCCCATCGCCACCCAAGGGGCAGGAACGTACTACAAGCTCTACTCCGATCTGTCTTTTACGCCAGCAGAAGCCAAGCCATGGCCAGTTAAGCGATCAGCCAAAGGGGATCGCTAGCTCTGCATTCCCCTAAACGCCACAAAAACCCCCGCAATAGGGACATCATCCAACCTAATCCTGGGGCTGCAAGTCGTGTAATAGGCCGCATTTACATAACTATTACACAGCTGCGACACGCCATTTACTCTCGTCTGGACGATTCCCCTTACAATTCCTGCAACGAGGCAACACTTCAGCCGGAATGCCACAAGTGTTGTGCTCATTTCTCTCCCCCCGCACAGATCGAGATTGAAGGAAAGCCCATGTCGATCGTCACTGAAAAAGAAGACCTATCCCTCCTCGGCGAAAGCAATCTTGTTGCTGAGAAGCGTAAACCTCGTAATATCAAAAACCTGAAGAAGCAATCCAATCGCCCTCGGCAATCGAAGCCGATGTCGCAGCGTTTCCGTCACGGCGGAGCCTGGGCCACGATCGGTTGGATCGGCATGATTCACTTGGGTGCCCTGGCGGCTCCGTTCTGTTTTACCTGGGTTGGCTTGTTTACGGCCATCTTCCTGTACTACTTTACCGGCTGCGTTGGCGTCACCTTAGGTTTGCATCGCTATTTGACTCACGCTGGCTTCCGCACTTACAAGCCGGTTCGCTGGGCGTTGGCCTTTATCGGTCAGCTCTCGGGCGAAGGTTCGGCCTTGGATTGGGTCGCGACGCACCGCAAGCACCATGCTCATAGCGACAAAGAAGACGATCCTCACTCGCCGCTCGATGGCGGATGGTGGGCTCATATCATCTGGCTGTTCCCGCACCACATCGCTGCCGAAAAAGACGAACTCCACATGCGTTGGGGACCCGATCTACGCAAAGACAAGGTCATTTGGTTCTTCCACAAGACCTTCATTGTCTGGCATTTGCTGCTAGGTGCCGCTTTGCTGGGTGCCGGTTACGCCATTGGCGGCTGGTACACCGGGATCTCGATGGTGGTGTACGGCATGTTCCTTCGCTTGACCATCCTGCTGCACGTGACTTGGTTCGTGAACTCGGCCACGCATATGTGGGGTTATCGCAACTACGAAACCACCGATAAAAGCACCAATCTCTGGTGGGTTGGCTTGGCTGCCTTCGGCGAAGGCTGGCACAACAATCACCACGCTTACCCCCGCATGGCCGTGCATGGCCACAAGTGGTGGGAATTCGACCTCACCTGGAACGTCATCCGCTTCATGCGAATGTGCGGTCTGGCCTGGGACGTGGTCGACTACAAGCAAAAGACCAAGGACGGGGCGTTGAAGGTTTAATTACCCAACGTTAGCGTCATCGCCTTAAAAAAGGCTCGGCCAATTTGGTCGAGCCTTTTTTTTTGAGTTCTTTCGCCAACGCGAACTACTCGTCCGCTTCCGCGTCGTCAGTGGCGGCGATGTTCTCATCCCCGTTGCGCAAAAACTGGTAGCCAGCGTCCCGAATGGTGATGAAGTGCTTCGGCTTCGACTTGTCTTTCTCGAACATCTTCCGCAGCCGGGCGATGAACTGATCAGGGGCGCGGGTCGAGACGTGACCAGGCATTTCCCACACTTCCCGCAGCAACTCTTGCTTCGGAATGATACGCCCTGGATTGGTGACGAAGTAATGCAGCAGCTTCGACTCTAACTGCGTCAAGCGAATCGGTTTGCCGTTGACGAACGCCTGGAAGGTATCGAAATCGATCTCGACATCGCCGAAGCCGTATTGATGAAGCAGCTCTTCCGTGGGATCTTTCTGCGGCTGACGGCGACGACGCAGCGACAGCAGGTTCTTCACGCGGCTGAGAAACTCGTCGAGATCGAACGGTTTCATCATGTATTGATCGGCCCCCACATCGAACCCGCGGGTACGGTCTTCGGAAAGGGTCCGCGCGCTGAGGATCAAGATCGGCATATCCTCGCCGTTGCTTCGCAAGGTTTCGCACACGGCGTAGCCGCTCATGCCGGGCAACATCAAATCGAGAATCACCAGGTCGATTTTCCCGGTATTTTCCTCGACAATCCGTAGCGCCGAGCGGCCATCTTCCGCCACAAACACATGATAGCCTTCTGCTTCTAGGTTGTATCGAATTCCGATGGCCAAATGCTCTTCATCTTCCACCACCAAAATATGCGTTTCAGAGTTCGATTTCATCGTCTATCTCAGTCTTCCCATACCACGGACCAAGTTGTCCTGCTAACGATCACTCGTGTCGGTCGGCTCGGTAGAGTGATCGGACGCACGAGCTTCGACCAAGGTTTTCGCCCCTGGCAAAGTCACGACAAACATCGTTCCGGTTCCTTTAGGCGAATCCTTCACGCGGACTTCACCTCGCATTCGGCGTACCAATGTCCTTACCAGGTACAGCCCCAAACCCGTGCCGGGCGTTTCGCGTTGGAGTTCCAAACCTAAGCGAACAAATCGCCCAAAGATCTTTCGCCGCTGCGAAATCGGAATACCAGGACCATTATCGGTTACCTCAACCACCGCTTCGTCGTTGTATTTCACCCGCAGTTGCACTCTTACTTCGGGATCTTTGCCTGAATATTTTACCGCGTTGTCGATTAAATTTCTAAAGATGATCTCAATATCGCCATGCAGCCCCTGAACGGTGCAGGGTACCGTCTTCACTCTGACCGTTTCTGGCGGCATTCGGTACAGCAACGTCACCGATTGGGCACAGCCAGCGAGCACCTTATCGAGCCTGACCTCTCCTTCTTCGGCATCATCGCGCCGACGATCGAGCCTGCCAGCCTCTAGCAGGTGATTGATCAAATGATCCAAACGCTCGACATCTTCTAGCATCGTTTCGTAGAAACCGCCCACCTTCTCTGGCGGAATCGAGCGACGATTGAGTGTTTGCAGATAAAGCTTCAGCGAAGCGATCGGGCTTTTCAGCTCGTGCGTGACGCTATCGATGAAGTTGGCCTGACGCTGGTTCAGATTGATCGCCTTGATCGAGAGAATCATGTAAAAGACGACCCCGGCCAAAATCGCCGCCAGAAATGTCGCCCCAATCGGCAGAAAAGTGAAGTAAAAAGGTGCCGAGTTCGGATCTTCTTTCGCCGCGAAAACCGTAATAATCACCCAGCCGATGATCATCGCGATCAGCAGCACAATCATGATCACGGCAATCGTAACCGGCAAACCTAAAGGACGGCGGCTAGACATGAAATTTCGGCAGTCTTTCCAGAACGTTCACAGAGCCCAAGGACATGCTTCCCATGATAAAGAATTGGGCAGAATTTCCTATTATAAACCCCCCAGCCGAGAATCCGAGGCCGCCTTACACCCTCTCAAGAGATTCGCCACAGAGATCACCCCAACTCAGCAGCACCGCACAGGCCAGAGGCCCGTGGCACACGATCAGGCGGTTCATCCTGGCTAGGTTCTGCCCAGCCAGGACAATATCATAGAAGCCATTCCCGTTCGACTCCTTTCATTGGCCAGTGGATGAATCGCTTAGCCCCGTACCTGTTTGCTGCTTCGATCCTGGGCCTCTGCTGGCTGGCGATGATGGGCGTGCATGAATTGGGGCATGTCGCGGCCGGGCTGGCTACCGGTGGAACCGTCGAGAAGGTCGTCCTGCACCCGTTGGCCATTTCCCGCACCGATGTTTCGCCGAACCCCAGCCCGCTGATCGTTGTCTGGAGCGGCCCGCTGGTGGGTGTCCTTCTGCCGCTGCTCGCCTGGCTGGCAATTCCGGCTCGCTTAGCCTGGGGAAAGGGGATCACTCAGTTCTTTGCCGGCTTCTGCCTGATTGCCAACGGGTCCTACATCGGGCTTGGCTCGTTGGCCCACATCGGCGATTGCGGCGAAATGCTCCGGCACGGCAGCCCCATCTGGTCGCTCTGGCTCTTTGGCGCCATCACCCTGCCGACCGGCTTCTGGCTTTGGCACCGCTTGGGAGAACTCGGCCAGTTGTTCCAACCGAACATGGTATCGCTGAAAGGGGCGATCATTTCGCTGATATGCCTAACCGTAATCACCAGCGTGATGCTTTGTCTAACATAAAACAATCACCCGTAGGGTACTCCGGTGTGTCACTGGGCATCTTGCCAGTGCGAAATAGAGACCAACTCAGCAGACCGGACGGGCCAGAGGCCCGTGGCACACTGGCCGGCGTTTTATGTTGGCTAGGTTCTGAATTACCGTCGTGAGTTCCCTAATAATCAACGGCCAAATGCCAAGGGATTTTCTCCTCGACTGCCCGGCTGAGGACTTTTTCCCACTCGGCGAGTTCTTCCAGAATGCGATCGGTATCGGGCATCGTCGCCGGATGTGTTTGCAGGTACTCGCTCAGGACTTGCACGGTTTCTAAACCTTGGTGGGAAGAAAACCAAGCCTCTTCCGGCAATTCAATCTCGGTCGGATCGACTCCCATCTCGGCCAGCAATGCCGCTCCTTCTGCCGGATCTTGGCTGGCAAATTCCATTAGCGGTACCACGTTCAACTTGCGAGCCAGTCGTGCCAACAGCGGTTCCCGCTCCGATAGCATCCGCCCGGTAACGGAAGGATCGAGCCCAGGAATGTCGCGCCGCAGGACGATGAAAAGCTCAGGCATAAAAACACCCCTCACTGAGTGCGAACAGAATTACTTTTTCGCTGATAGTTGGTTAAACAAACGTCTTCCATTCCGTAGGGTACGCTGTGCGTACCAGAATATGGAGCTTCGCTAGTTTTCAGTTTGAAGTGCTCAGTGTTCAGCAGGGGAGTTGCCATTGGTTGCCTGTTCGTGCTGTCGCCCCCTCACCCTAGCCCTCTCCCCGTAGGGGCGAGGGGACAGGAGAAGAGCGCGGCGGGTGGAGGCTTCGACTGGCAACGCTTCACTGAAAACTTCAAACCAGCGCAGCTTAAACTTCAAACTCGCCTACCGCAACGAATCCGACAGCTTCATCAACGTATCGACAATTTTCACCGTCGCATTCTCTTCGACGTAATTCGTCCCCAGCCAGGTTTCGTAGCCACCGAGGCGATGTTGCTCTGGCGTGGGTAAGTAACCGAACGAACCGTTGGCCAGTTCGATCGTGAAGGCGTCTTCAAACGGGCTGCGGCTTTTGATTTCCAGGCCGGTTTCGGTAAACACTTCAAACGGTATCGCCGTGATCCCCAAGTCGCCGATGCGCAGGACTTGCAGCGGCACGTGGACCACTTCAGGGGCCTCTTTCAAGCCGTCGATCCGCTCGGCATAAATCATCTCGCGGCGGTGCCCGGCTGGCTCGTCTTTGGCTTTGATTTTCACGGCGGCGAAATGCTTTTTCATTTCCTCAGTCGGCTGGCGAACTTTCAAAGGCAACTCAGTCGCAGCAGCCCCCAGCGGTACCCACGGGTGAAAGGTGATCTTCTCGTTCTCTGCTGCGACTTTGGTGGCCAGCTTGTCGGCGACTTCCTGCATCTTTTCGTATGCCGCGTACCGCTTGGGGTTCTTCTCTTGAAAATTGATGTTGTTCACATCGCCGCTAGTCCCGTTAGAAAGCATGCCCACGAACGGCGGCGATTGATCTTCGGCGGCTAGTTTCTCGGCGATGAACTTGCCGAAGTAGGCGAAGTAATCGCCGGAGACGTCTCCGCTAGGAACACCGCCGACGTAGTGCAACGAGTAATTCGCCAACAGCGCGATCGGCCTTCCGGCGACACTTTTCACCGAGATAAAGCTCACTTCCGGATCGGTCGGGCCGGCTGGTCGATCGAGCGATGCGCTACCCAGGGGCGGGTTCATCCGCACACGATCAACCCCGCCGAAAGGATTGCCAGTGTGAGCCGAGTCTTTCATGTACCAACGACGATTGAACACCTCGCTCGGTTCCTCGACCGAGCCCCAGCCAATCGTCGCTAGCTCTAACTGATTGACCGCACGACGGACTCCATCGGCGATACGTTGGACCACAAACTTCTGGTAGTCGGAAAGCTCGGCCTGGGTCAGCATCTTCGACTTACCCCGGGCCGTCGTCGCCGAGTGCGTATGGGTCGAAGCCATTAACTGGTGCGAAGCCGGAATCCCGGTCGCTGCGGTGACCAACGACTTTGCGGCGTCGAATACCTGCTCTGGTATGCCGACGTTGTCGCAGAGCACAATCGCCAGTTTCGTCTTCCCATCGTCCAGCACCAGGCAGCGGGCAAACAGTTCATCGTGAATATGCGTGGCCGGGATCGGCTCCCAATTGCCGACAATCATTTCCCCGAGCGGCGGCGTGATGTTGCTGGTCGCGGCGCCGGCCTGAAAAAGCTTCTCCGCCCCTCTCAGCGGCGCAGAACAAGCGGCCAGAAAACCAAGCACAACAATCAGCGAAACGCAAATCAGACGAGGCATGGCAACTTCCAATAGCAACAAAGGTTTGCAGGCAGGGGGAGGGGAGGAGGTTTGCCTCAAGCTATCGGATCCACGGGGCGTGTCAAGAAAAATGTCGTACCGCGCCAGCCTCACTCTGCTGGCAGACCCTCCTCTCAGGCAATTGATTGCCACGAGTCCTTTGTGCAAAATAACGTGCAGCACTTTGCCTAGCTTCTTTCTCTCTCGCCTGCCGAAAACACCATGCCACGCAATTTTCCTGCGTTGAATCGACGTACGTTTCTTTCTGGAATGGCCAGCTTCCCTTTGCTGAGCCAAACCGATTCTTTGTTCGCACAAGAAACCACGCCCCTTCATCTGCCGACCGATCCAAGTCGTGGTATCCGCGCAGGGTGGACGATGGTCGTTTTCCCCGACACGCAAAACTATGCCAAGTACCAGCGCAACCAGGCCCACTTCGAGCGAATGTGCCGTTGGGTCGACCAACATCTGGATGCCTGGCGAATTGGTCTGGTGCTGCACGAAGGGGACTTCGTCGAGCAAAACAACATCCCTACCGGCGGCGGCAAAGGTGGTGGCGATCAACATTCCGAGTCGCAGTGGGAAAGTGCCAAACGGGCTTTAGGCATACTCGAAAACAAAGTCCCTATCGTCTTTGCCACCGGTAATCACGACTATGGAATTCGCAACTCGGAATCGCGCGAAACCCAGGTCAACGATTACTTCCCCATCACCGGAAACAAGCTTGTCTCTGACGGGCAAGGGGGCGGCATCTTGCTTGAAACGTGCCCGAACGCCCTCGGGCAACCATCGCTGGAAAATGCCGCTTACGAAGTCGCCTTGCCAGCGGGCCGCAAGCTATTGGTCGTCGCTTTGGAATGGGGCCCTCGACGGGAAGCGGTTGCCTGGGCGAAACAGCTCGTTCAGCGCGAAGCGTATCGCAACCACACCGGCGTGCTGCTGGTGCACGACTTCCTTACGCCAGACTCCATCCGCGACGGCCAAGATGGCAACCACCAGCGCGGTGGCAATCCGCATACCTATCCCAACGGCAAGAACGGCAACACTCACGATGGTGAAGAGCTGTGGCAATCGCTCGTTCACGATGCCCCGCAATTTCAAATGGTGCTCAACGGGCACGAGATGGGAAGCCACGTTGGCCGCCGAGTCGATCCGAACGCCGCAGGAACGCCCGTGCATCAAATGCTGTTCAATGCCCAAGGGCTGGGGGGTGGTTCGTTCGAGAAAAGTAACGGCGGCGATGGTTGGATGCGGCTGCTCACATTTGAACCCGATGGCGTGACGCTCACCGTGCGCACGTTTTCCCCCTTGAAGCTCGATGCCGGCGAATCCCCTTGGTGGAATCACCCCTCGTGGTGCTTCACGCTGCCAATTCAGCCTGCCTAACCAAGGCTCGCTCCCCCTATAGCGAAAATGCGCGGGCCGACGTTTTCGCGCACACGTGTCACCGTACCTTGCTGGTTTTGATCTGCTATGCCTGCTTCGCCACCGGAATCGTTTTCTTTTGCCACCATCGTCAAGAACGATCCGTTTTGTATTTGGCTGAGCAGTTACCTGCCGATTGGCATTAGCCTGATCTTGGTGCTCAAGTGGAGCAACCAGTGGCAGAACCAGGGCAACATCTGGCAGTTGTCGGCCAGCAGCGCGCTGGGCTGGACGTTCCTGGGGATCGTGGCGTTCGCGATCGGTGCGGCGATTCTCTGCTGGCGCGTTTCCAGCATCCGGCACATTTTAACCGCTGGCCCGCGGGTGGAAGCCACCGTTACCAAGGGGAATTTTCGTAAACACGGCGTACAGGTTGAATTGACGTACGCGTATCTCAACCAAACCTACACGCCCTTTTTGCTGCTTACCAAAACAGCCGCCAGCGAAGCCCTGCGTGTTGGTGCCAAAGTCGAGGTAGCCTTGGCTCCGCACAATCCCCAGCGAGCGGTTCTCGTCAAGTTGTTCGCCCCGACAGAAAACGAGACGGTTTAACGAGTAAGCATCGTCTTCAATCTCTTCACCAACGGATGCTTAGTAACTAGCCTTACCGGCCATTGGCAACGAATCCCTCAGCGCTTGCAAGCCAGGAGAAGAAATGTAGCCCTTAAATTGCACGTCTCTCAGCGTGGGCATCCCGTGTAGATGTTGCAACCCAGCATCGCTGAAACACTGACCCTTACCAGTGAGAAATTGCAGTTTAGGCAGCTTGGCGATCTCGCGGAAGGCATCGTCCGTAAGCAGCGGACAATTCACCAGCCGCAGCCCTTCTAAATTCGATAACGAAACTAAGTGCTGGATCCCTTGGTCTCTGATAGGGCATCCAGACAGGACTAAGCTTGTTAAACTTTGCAGCTTACCAATTTCTGCCAAGTGCTGGTCGTTCGTTTCTGACTTCAATAAAGACAGAGTCTTTAAACATTTTGCCTTAGCCAACAAGCCGTACCCGGCGGGGGAAATATTTTGCTGTCCATGCAGACGAAGAATCTCTAGCTTACTTAACCCAGCCAAAGCCTCCATCACCCGATCGTTTATCGGACAATGAATAAAGACATTCGTCAGTTCCTTCTGCGAACCAAGCGACGTTAGCACATCTTCCGCAGGCAGTTTTGCTTGGCAGTAAAATTGCTTGGCTGAAGTGCAATGGGCCAAATTCGGCCAGAGATCGTCGGTGAGCCTGCCGTACCACTCAATTTTAGCGTTGTTATTTTTATCGAAGAGGGTAATCCATCCAGGTTCAATATGGACTCTGACCGCCGTGGGGCCAATTACCTTTAGAAAACCGCCTGGGGTCGTTTTCGTATTCATCAGTTGGAATCGCTGCAGTTTTCCGCCAGGGGGAAGTGCAATCAGGCCAGCGTCGCTGACCGAAACGTTCAGCAGATCTATCTCGGTAAGCGTGTTGGCCTCCAAGATTTTTCGCATCTGTGCGTCTTGAATGTCGGCGAAAGCGATTGTTAGCGACTGAAGTGTCGGATGCCCGACAAATGCTTCGGCCCAGCGGTTCCCCTGGGGAGCAACGATCGTGACCGTTTGCAGCTTCGGTTGTTGCGCCACCCAGCGTAAATTCTCTTCGGAAAGCGTTCGGCAGGAAAGTGTCGTCAGTCTTAGGCTAGGCATTGCTGCCAGATGCTCGATCCCCTCGTCGGTCACCTCCAAGCTATGCCGCAGCACTTTCAATTTTGGCAGCCCGCCCAAGTAGCGAAGTCCTTGCTCGGTGATATCGGTTCTCTGAATATCGAGAACTTCTAGTTGCTTCAACTTGCCAATCGTTTTTAGCCCCTGGTCACTGATAAGAGTTCGCCATACGGCCAGCCGCCGCAAATGGGGCAAGTCGCCCAACACTTCCAGCCCTTTGTTCGAGATTCGATTGCCCGCCACGTCCAGTTCTTCCAACGAAGTAAGCTCACGCAGAAGTTCCAGATCTTGATTGATAATCAGCTTGTGCTGCCAATCGACTGTGATAATGTACGAGAAATAACGACTCCCAAACGCATCGTGCAACCAACTAGGCCCCCAAGTCCCCCAACGCACGCTACCATTTTTCTCACCAATCTGCTGGGCAATCGCATGCTGCCGATCAACCCACGTCATGTGCGACCGCCACAAACCAAAACAAACCGCCGCCAACGTGCAGAACAATAGCAGCGTACGCAGACCAAACTGACGAAGAAATCGGGGCATCAAAACACTTACCAAGCGAAGCGAGCAGGGCAGAGTAAACATTAGGCTGCTTCGACCGTAACAGATGCCAACCTGCCAGGCAAACAAATCGTTACAGGGGAAACCGCGGTTTTAGTTGGTCATACACTTCCACCAACACCCCGGGCAGCGCCAGACGTAAACGCTCTTTCCCGGCTGCCGACATGCGGGCCCTAAAAACTATCAGCTCTTTAAGATGAGTCATTTCCATCAAGGACGGAATGTTTTCATCTTTGATAATGGACTCTGTAATCTTCAGAGTTTCTAGCTTCTTTAGCTTCGCAATCTCAGCTAAGACCTCACCGTCGGGCTGCTCTTTAAACCCGATAGACAGCTCCGTAAGCTGCGGCAGATCGGCCAAGTACGCGATGCCCTGCGGGGTTATCTCTCCATGTGACACTATGGCCAAGCTTTGCAATTGCTTGCATGCACTGATTGCGGCAAGATGTTTATCGGTTAACGGAACCTCGGCGTCCAGTAGAAGTGTTTCAAGGCAAGGGCAACCCTTCAGTGCCCGCAGCCCATTTGGCGTGAACTGATCTCCGACTGTTTTCACGGCAATCGTACCTAAGCTTGGCTGGTGGCTTAGACCCGCCAAGGCCGTGTCGTTAAGTGGCGCATCAAAATAACAACCACTCAGGCTGGGCAGCGAAGGGAGATGACTTAAGTCGATTGCCACCTTCTTAGAACTCACAGAGAGATAATCCGCATCGCTCAGGTGGGCTAACCCTGGTATATCGTCCAGGGGGACCGGTCCTGTGTAACTCAGATACAACGATGGAAGTCCCATGGATGACATCGAAATGGACTCCTCGCTGATACTTATCTTCAACGGCTTGCGATCACCAAAATGAGTCAGAAACCCATTGGCCGAAATCTTGGTTCCTTTCACATGGACCGACAGCCAATTCCCTAAAGCGGCCAAGGCGGGCAAAACCTGATCGGATACAGGAACGTTCGTCAGTATCACTTTGTAGAGATCGTTGGTTTTGATCAATTGCTTTGCTTGCTCGTCGGTAATCGCCGCGTCGCTAAGAACAATCTGGCCCATCGTGGGGTGATGATAAAGAAATCGAGGCCAATCCGGCACCTGCGGGCTTTGTAGCGTAATCCCACTGAACCGAATTTTAGGAAGCAGGGCAAACCCTTGTTCCGATAATTCCTGTACCTGCAACTCTCGAAAGTGAACCACCGGCAACTGAGCGACGGCTGCCAGCCCCTCGTCGGTGAACTCAAATCGGTGGTACAGTTCTTCCAGATTGGGAAGCGGAGCCAGACGCGAAAGCCCTGCCTGCGTTACCTGGGTATGCTTGATATCAAGGGCTTCCAGTTCCTGCAGCGTTGCCAGCTTGGTTAGTCCGTCGTCCGTGATGCCGGTTGCACAAAGCGCTAGCCGGCGCAAGTGTTTCAGCCCTTGCAGATGCCCGATCGTCGCGTCGGTAATCAGCGGATTGCCAGCCAAATAAAGCCGCTCGAGCGCCGGCAAATCTTCTAGCACCTGCAGATCGGCGTCGTGAAGTTTCTTTTCCTGCAGATGAATCGCCACGACTTGGGTGAAATAATAATCGCCAACCCAATCTCGCACCCACCGCAGCCCCGACGTCTTCCATTCGATGGAAGCTCCCTTCTCAAGCAACTCCTTCGCCACCGCATGCTGCCGATGAATCCCATCCATCTGCCACCGCAGCAGACCAAACACAATCGCCACCAACAAGCAGAACAACAGCAGCGTGCGCAGACCAAACTGACGAAGAAATCGGGGCATCAAAAACTTACCAACCGAAGCAAGCAGGGCAGGGTAAACATTAGGCTGCTTCGACGGTAACAGATGCCAACCAGCCAGGCAAACAAATCGTCACTTACCAGCCGGCTGCATCAGGGCCGCGCGGTCGATATGGCCTAGCTTGCGGCCCCAGTCGTTTACTGCTTGCATCAAGGCTGCATCGACCAACGTATTGTGCCCAGGATGGGCGTCGGGACAGCGGTCGATGATCAGTTGCTTGGCCGGTCGCCCACCCATGCCTAGGCCAATCAAGTACAACCACAGCACCGTGGGACAGCGCATTTGCCCCGCCAGGCAATGCACATAGACCTGCGAGCCAGGCAGGTTCAACATCGCATGCAGCGTTTGAATTGCGTTAAGTGCCTGCTCGGTGGGAATGCGGCTATAATCGGCCAGCGGAATATCTTTGACCTGAGTAAATCCGGCCGCTCGAACGGTGGCCAAACTTTCCGCGTCGCTCACATTCAAAATGTGGGTTATCCCCATCTCTTGCAAGTAAGCAACCCGCTCAGGCGTCGCAAATCGACCAATCGCAATCCGCGTGGTGATTGGGTAAACACCTTGCTGCAAAGCTTCCATCAACTTCGGGTGCATTGAATTCTCTTGGGGACTCTAGTCGTTTCGCGTTCGTTCCCACAATAGCCGAAACCACTCGGCCGCCTCAAGTTCACTACGCAGCGGGGTTTGAATGAACTTAGGGGCCCGGAAGATATATTCTGCGGCTTTCGCTTGCCCAACCTCGTCCAACGAACGGATATGCGCCGTAACCGCTGCTAGCGAAAAGTCGACCTGACCAGAGCCGAGCTCTTTGAAATTGTTGGGCAACTCAGGCGATAGAATATAATCGAAGCCAGTTTATTGAGGTCTGCGTCATCAATCCAAGAGACGCGACCAGCGGAAGCCCAGCATTCGTGGCAAATCGGTCCGTTGCCATGTTGGATTACGGGCGCAGACATCAAAAAAACTACCGATACTACAAAGACGGAACCCATCATCATGAATGAAGCAGAACCACAGAGTTCCTATATCTCACCGGTCGAGGTCGTGAAGGAGAGGCAGACCGAACCATCCAAAAGCAAGCTTGGAATGCGGACGATCGAATACGCCGCTTCGTTTTTATTGGGCCTATCGGTAATGATGCTGCTTTGTCAGTTGTTTCCGTTCAAATTTTGGGCCGAGAATGCTAGAAGCCTCTTACCTTTCGAAGAAGTGACTACCAGCGAAGTCGATATGCAAATGTGGAAAGATTATTATTGGTGCTTCTTCTACTTTCCTGCCATGTACTGGTTTGGGGTGTTTTGGATCGCAATAGCCGGGAGCATCGCTACATTCCGTTCAGAATGCCCGAGGCCTGCAACCCTGATCTGCCTGGGACTCATCCCCATGAGCGCCATCGGCTTTTTCGTGGCCTCGGGGACGGGGTTTGCTCCCTTATGAGATATGGCCAGAGCGATGCTTTCAACGCAAAGTCAGCTAGTCGTTTCGCGTTCGTTCCCACAATAGCCGAAACCACTCGGCCGCCTCAAGTTCACTACGCAGCGGGGTTTGAATGAACTTAGGGGCCCGGAAGATATATTCTGCGGCTTTCGCTTGCCCAACCTCGTCCAACGAACGGATATGCGCCGTCGCCGCTGCGAGCGAAAAGTCGACCTGACCAGGGCTGAGCTCTTTGAAATTGTTGGGCAACCCAGTCCACAGTACATAATCGAAATCGGTTTGCCGTGCCCAACGTTCGATCGCCGGGGGGACTTCTCGCAACTGCGGAATTTCAGAAGAAGGATCTTTCCGCCAAACGCCTACCTGCTTGGGCGTTGCCCCTTCGCGAATTCGCAAATCATTAATCGCCTCACGCACGTCCTCGCGATGACTCACCGTGTAGGCAGTCGAACACTCGGCCCCTAGTTGATCCTCAATCACCAACGTCAGCGCTTTTTGCCGCCGGACCGAGATCCGCGAAAACTCTAGCCGCAAACGTGGTCCGTCGTAAACCCACGGCCCGTGATGCTGATCGAATTGTGGCCGGTCGTCCCAAAGCAAGGACCCCCAACCGATAATGGCGGTTTTCATGCGTGATATCTCAGTTTTTTCACCTACTATCGTAACGCATTTCAAGCCCCAAGTGAGCCTCCCCTGGGGTTCTCAGGTAAATTAATCCAAGCGGCCTATCATTTCCACTTTGGAAATTCCGCCTGCCGAAGCGGCTAGTTACCGACTTACCTCCGCGGACTTACGCTCTGGCCAGCTTGAACTACTTCAAGAAGTGCTCGGCCTAATTGGCGTTTTTGCTGCCGTTACCAACCAATTGAAACCAACAGCGGAAGACAAGGACCAGCAGCAACCAGAGAGATAGAAACACGACCACTTTTTCGCCAAAAAACATGCTCCGCTGGGCGACCGCCGAGAAAACGAATTTGACCCCAAACGGCAGCAGAAACGCCACCGCAGCCAAGATGTAAAGGGGATTTAGAAACGCTCGCACAACCACTTTCTTTCAAACCGATAGGAAATATGCGTCCAAGAAGCAGCCGAGTTCCCTGCAATCAGCGTTTGCGTGAAGCCAGAAGTTGCTCGGCAAGATCTGTCACGATCCATTCCTCAGCGATCAGGTCGTTCTGAAATCGGCTGGTTACCATATCGCGCCAGACAATCTGTTTCTGCGAGGCAGGAAACCCTTTGAACGCGCCAAGCTGCGTCCCTTGAAGCGTTCGCTGCCAGGCAACTCGGTCCTTGCTCTGCACGAGAATCTCAACGTCAACCTGAAAATCAGAAAACGCCCGGCGATACACGCTCAAGACTTTCCGAATACCAGCATGCCCCAACGACAAATCGTCGCCGGCAATATGAGCAACATAGTCGGTGGCGAAATAATCTTCCACCGCAGCAAAATCGCCATTCACATATAGCCCCACGTTCGCAGCCAAGATCTTCGCAGAATACAACGGTTTCATAGAGATCCAACCAAGTTAATAGGCTACGTCTCGACGCCCCATAATTTGCTCAAGCACTTATCCATTATCATCGCGTGGCAAAGCAACCACCGATCTTCCGGCAATCAGACAAGCTTAGTTCAGGGGACGGCCAGCTTTGTCGAAGTTGTCCTGCAGGTTGCCCGAGAGGATTCCGCGAACATCCCCTTCGTCATCAAATTGCCATACTCGAATGGAAGCGAATCGCACTTCGGCCTTTTGCCATTGGGCCGGTCCTGCCCAACTGGGTAGCCAGACTCCCAAGTTCAATTGGGCTGCCATGGCAGGCACCCATTTGTCGTTACGGGCGATCAATTTTCCGTCGATCCAATGGATCGCTTCGGTTCCTTCGTACAGGGCATACCGATCTTTCCCCAGACGCTTAAGCGGATTGCCAAGGTACGTTTCAAAGGGAACCGATTTGTCCTGGACCCACCAAAAACCATCAGCGGCAACGACTTGTTCATCCTTAATCTCAGGTAGTTCTCGCAGGTGCGTCCGCCACTGGGTGACGAGCGTATGATACTTGCCGTCTAAGACCGAGGAAACGTCGAACAACCGACTGTCGTGACGGTTTTGCAGGAACGTGTTGTACATCGCTTTATCAAATTTCCCCTCTTTGCCGAATTCAGGGAAGTCGATTTCCGACCAGTATTCGTTCGCGGCGATCCCATAGGCAGGCATGTGGGGATTGTAGAGGGGGACCTCCGGATCAAACTCATCCTTCGAGCGGCCTTCAACGAAACGATAACCGAAGGTCCATACGGCCGGAATGCAGCCAGCAGGGCGTAATGGATCGTGCGGCCCCCCTGCGTAAGCTTCTGACGAGCCAATCTTCATCCGCACTTCAAACCGGCCCGAAGCAAAGTGCGCCTGGCTGACCACCAAACTGCCGACCCGATCCGCATTCCCTTCAAAGCCCACAATCGGCCCTGTGTATTGATCACCACGGGCGACACAGACGAGGACATTCTTCTCCTCTTGGTCGACTTTGTCCGGAAGAATTTGGACGTTCTCTGGTACCACGCCATGGTTACCGTCTCCCCATTTCTTCCGGGGAACGTACCAACGCTCTGGCTCGATGCGTCCGCTCGACCAGTCCTCCTCCAAAACTAACCGGGCCGACTCAGGCAACGGCGGAACCGGATCGTCGGCGAATAAGGGGACGACGAAATTCAGTAAGAGAATCGAAGCAAAGAGTTGGCGAATCAGCATGAGGCGGTCTAACTGGTGAATGGTGAGCAATGTCCTTCAGACGAGTTTAACAAAAGGCCGCGCCGAGGGATAATTCTGTAATCATTTTACCGTTGCTTCCATGCTCGTCTGGCAGGACAATCATTTTGATCTCCTGCGAGTTGATCCGTTCCTCCATCAAAACATTTCCGTTCCAGTCGGTGGGCATCAAACTCGCCAATGCCAAAAGAAGGGCTACCACCACAGCGGCAACCACCAACATCATGGATGCCTGCGTTCGGAATCCAACCTAGCAACACGCCGGTTTGCCACGAATCGAGGGCTTCCGTTGGTCACCCTTGTTGGATTGATGCCGCCGACCTCGATAAGATCGAATGGGTAGCATAACCATGTTCAACAATCGCCAGGCAACGCTTCCTTTATGCTCCCTTCTCCTCGGAGAATTCTAGCAGCCCCATGAAAAAGCCGGATGGACCAAAAAAAATAGGTATGACCCTGAATTCTTTGTTTGTACGGCGGGATTAGGGCTTTGTGGTCTGGCGTTCAATCGCCAGCTTTGCACGCCTGATGAATTGCAATTAAACAGCCCTTTTTTGTCGCTTGGCTTATTTTTTTAGACTAACTTGGATCGAGCGGGTGGCACTGGCCAATGAAACCTCTCTGTGTGCCACGGTGCCTCTGGCCCGTGCCTTTGTTGCACCAGCTACACCGACTACCAGCACGGCCATCGTAACCGCCTGGCCAGCGTGCCAACTCCGCATATGCATGTTCATGGTCCGCCAAAAGACATGCCGGAGCGCGAAGACAAGCACACCGCGCTGATGCATCTGACTTGGCCGGCGATTTTATGAAGAATTGTTTCAGATTTTAAGAGGTTAGCTGCGAGATGCTTGATAAGTTCAAACTGTTTATTCAGTTCCGACTCACGCATTTGATCGCGGGCTTCACGCTTCTTTGTTTCGTCTTTGCGTTTATTTCGTGGCAGTGTCAAACAGCTCGCTATTTCTGGAAGCGCGAGCAAGCCGCGTTAAGCGAACTTCCGTCACCTGAACATGGGTACATCGTCACGCGTGACTTGCCCGTGTACTATCCTCTTCTTCGGCCATGGTGTCGTGCAGAGTATTTCGATCGGGTTTCCGAATTCTCTTTGGAATACGAGTATGATTCTATAGATGCCGAGGAGCAAATGGCAGCGCTTACTATGCTGACGCGACTACGTAGCTTGAAGTTTGTGGAACCCATCGCAAGTGATGATAACGTGCGACGGTTGGCATCTCTACAGCATCTGGAAAGTTTGGATCTGTCAGGGTGCGAAATCTCCGCCAATTCGCTAGGATTTGTTTCCCAGCTTCCATCGCTGAAGAAAGTGGATGTGTCCTATACAAACGTTGGCGACAAAGGTGTTAGGCAACTTATTACGTTCTCTCCTCGGCTGGAAGAATTAAGAATCGGCGATGTTCAACTTTCTGAGGAAACGGTCGTTGCGATTTCCAAGATGGAAAACCTTGTTGAACTTGATCTCTCCGGGACCAGCACTCCCGTCAAAACGCTGGAGCATTTGGGCAAATCGGCTAGTCTGAGGCGACTCTATATTTATCGCACCCCCCTCAGTGAACACGACCTCTCAAATTTAGCCACGAAGCTAAACTTTGCCATCACGTATTAACTCACAGGTCATTGCATATATCGACTTCCTCTGAACGTGGTCGGAGTTCAATGCACGGCCAGCACGGGCGGGTGGCACTGGCCAATGAAACCTCTCTGTGTGCCACGGTGCCTCTGGCCCGTTCCTTTGATGCACCAGTCCCGTAGGGTCCGTCTTGCACGCACCAGAATTTGCTCAAGCGATTATCCATAATCACCGCGTGGCAACGCAACAGCCCGCCACCTATCTGCCTTCCCACGCAAGAGCCAACCGATGGTCAATTGACAGGTCTTGGTGCATCGAGACGCACCGAATGGAACTAGCTCAATCAAGTAGAACGCTTCTTCGCGGAAATCACTAATCAGCGCATCCACCGCAGAGCATTTCGCAGCGTCGCCGCGTTGCGCTGGGGAATCATGGACTATATCGACGAGCGAAACCACGATCCCAATCCTTCCGTCTGGCGCCCCGACGCCCTTATGGTCCTGAACCGCGTCACAGGAGTTTGCAAGCGCATTAACAATCAGGACAGTAACGCAATTTTACTACTTGCTTAATGCATGACCCCCAAATATCCTAGTCACATCGGGTTACTTAACCACAGCCGCAATAACCCCCACCCGTACTGCTATTCGACTGTTTTCGGCAAGATACCTACCCTTGTTTGGAGGTAAGACGCAGACAGTGAGAAAAAGTCGCTCGAAAAACGAATAGTCATTACTCCGCATACTCCCGTTTCAATAACCACTTGGTCTCTCTATTCACAAGATACGATCTTGACTACTGCATCTATTTCAAATCCTAGATACCGTGGACTTGATTTGCTTCGTGCAGTCATGATGCTTCTGGGGATAGTCACACGGCCGGCGCGCACTTTGGGCAAACTGGGCTAGCGCGGCAGTTCTCTTTTTGGCATGAGAGGCGTTTTCCTTTTGTCATGGAACCTGGATCGGGAAACGCGCGATGAAGATGGAGCTTGGATCGGATGATGTGGTTTCGATTCTCGATTACTTTGCTGATCTCGAAGACCCGCGTAGTTCGATCAATCGCAAGCATTTGCTGGGGGACTTGATTGTCATCTGCATCATGGCGGTCATTGCCGGGGCGGACGGGCCGCGATCGATTGGCATGTGGGCAGCGTCGAACGTGGAATGGCTCAAGCGGTACCTGGCCTTGCCTGGCGGTGCTCCATCGCACGACACGATCGGCCGGTTGCTGGCGACGTTAAAACCAAATTATTTCCAACAATGTTTTCAGAAGTGGATTGAGAGTTTGCGAGAAGATGCGTCCGTCGAAGAAGATTGTCCTGGGATCATCGCCATCGACGGCAAAACGGTGCGGCGTTCGCATGATTCCAAGAAAGGACTCGGGGCGATGCACTTGGTGAGTGCCTGGGCGGTACGGGGCGGGATCAGCGTGGGACAGTTGGCGACCGAAGAGAAGTCGAACGAAATCACGGCAATTCCCGAGCTTTTAGAGCAAATCAACGTACAAAAGTCGATCGTCACGATCGACGCGGCAGGCTGCCAGAAGGAGATTGCCGCGTCGATTATGGACGGCGGCGGAGACTACGTGCTGGCCCTGAAAGGGAACCAAGGCACGCTGCACGCGTATGTTCGCGACTATATCGTGCAGCACATGGAAAACGATTTCGCCGACGTCACGGCGCGCAAGTTCGAGGAGAATTTAAAGGGACACGGGCGTACCGAAACGCTCGTCTATTATCAGCTGAGCCTGCCCAAAGACCTGCCAGGCAAGGCGAAGTGGAAGGGCCTGCGAACGATCGGCGTGGCGATTCGGATGAGTGAAGAGAAGGGTAAGCACACCAGCGATGTCCGCTACTACATCAGTTCGCTGCGGCTGGGGGTGAAGCAGTTTGCGGAAGCGGTTCGCAAACATTGGTCCATTGAAAACACCTTGCACTGGTGCCTCGACATGACCTTCCGCGAAGACGACAGCCGCGTGCGAAATCGCCTGGCGACGGATAACCTGGCCTGGCTAAAACGCTTCGCCATCACCCTACTCAAACAGCAACCGAGCAAGGAAAGCATCGCCATGCGCCGCCGCATGGCCGGCTGGAACGCGGACTTCCTGGCCGAAATCATTGGTGTGTAAAGGAGTTAGTGTGCGTTAGCCGTGGGGATGCGCGTTGTGCTGATCATGTAACGTGAAATGGAGATGATGGTCATGAGTCGATCTAGATACATTGTTAGTGTTGGGTTGTTCTCAATCTGCGCACTGCATTCCTTGTGCGGCAATGCATTTCCTCAGGACAACACCCTCGTGGTACCTGAAAAAATCTTTTTTTCAGGGTCGCTAAAGGATATAGATGACGTTCGTAAATCCAAAGAAATTATTCTGCTTCCAAGTGCAGAAGATGAAGTGGCCTATGACTGCGTGACTATTTTGCCACCGGATGCAACTGAGTCAGATATTGCTATGCTTCGGAAAGCAAAGTCACTGGAGGTGCTTGAGACCCGAGATATCAATTTGACCGTCGCGCAGCTTAGGCAACTTAAAACATTGCCAAAACTTAAGACACTCCGATTCCAGTGCTTAGTCAATGCTAGCGAGAAACTGAAGGTGATCGCTGAATTCCCTGCCTTGGAGAATCTCGAGGTGTCAGAGAGCGATGCGGACGACAGCATTGCGAGTAGCATAGCAAAAATGAAGAAACTAAAGACATTAGACTTGGACGGATGCCTTGTTACGTCTTATGTGTTTGCCGAACACATGCCCCCAAGTACCGTTGAAACTATTTCAATTGCGAGCAGCCGAATTAATAGTCACGTGTTTATCCATTCAAGGTTCCCTGCTAATCTCAAGATCCTGAAGATCTATGGGAGTGTGGCCGACAGAACAGTTCCAGACTTCGGTAAGCTAAAGAACTTGCGTGAACTAGACACTGGAGGAATGTTTTCTCACAGCGATCTCGAAGAGATTCGCAATCAGATTCCAGAGGTTATGGTAAACAACATTCGGAAAGGAGATTTGCTGGACGATCAAGATATGGTGAAGAGGCAGTGACAGGGCAAGGCGGAAAGAGAAGACCCCCGGGAAGGAAAAGGGGACGGGGGTCATTGTTTTCAGGCACGTACGATACCCTCGGCCGCCGCACCGGCCTGGCCGCGGAGATCGACGGCACGGACGATCTCATCAATAACTACGCCTACGACTATCTCAATCGCATGACCCAGGTCACCCAAGGTTCGCAAGCAGGCGGCAACGTGGTCGCCGAGAAACGGGCCAGCTTCAGCTACGACGCGGAAGACAAGGGCCAGTTTACCTCCATCAGCCGCTACGCCGACCTGGCCGGGACCGAACTGGTCGCCACCAGCACCTACGGCTACGACGCGGCCGATCGGATCACCAGCCTGACCCATGCCGATTCCAGCAGCAGCACGCTGGCCGGTTACACCTGGGGCTACGACGAGGGGAACCGCCTGACCGATTTCACGGTTGCCGGTTACTCTGCCGAAGACGCCACCTACACCTACGACGACACCGACCAGCTAACCGGCGCCGATCGCAGCGGTACCACCTCCGACGAGTCGTATACCTACGACGAAAACGGCAACCGCACCGGCGGCAGTTACTCAACCGGCGACAACAACCAAATCCTCTCCGACGGCACGTACAACTACACCTACGACGACGAAGGAAACCTGGTCCAGCGGACCAGCATCGCCGATAGCAGCTATACGGTTTACGAGTACGATTATCGCAACCGCCTGGTCAGCGTGACCGATTTCAATGCTTCCGAAGTCAAGCAGCAGAAGGTGGCTTATGCCTACGATATCTTCAACCGGCTGATCGGGCGGGAACTTGATAGCAACGGGGATGGAACCGTCGACCAGTCGGGCACGTTTATCTACGACGGCAACCAGATCATTCTTCAGCTCGACGACAACGGCGACGTCGACCATCGGCTGCTGTGGGGGGCGAACGTCGATCAGCTTCTGGCCGACGAGAACGCCTCGGGCGATGTCTATTGGGCCCTGACCGATCACCTGAACACGATCCGCGATTGGGCCGAGTACGACGACCTGACCGACACGATCGGCGTCGCCAACCACATCGCCTACGACGCCTTCGGCAACGTGCAAAGCGAATCCAACGCCTCGCTCGATACGGCCAACTTCGGCTTCACCGCCCGCTACTTCGACGAAGCGACCGGCCTGCAATACAACACCCACCGCTGGTACAACGCCCAGCTAGGCAGGTGGATGAGCCAGGACCCGATTGGGTTCGAGGCGGGGGATGAGAATCTATATCGGTATGTGGGGAATGGGCCCACGAGCAAGATAGACCCGAATGGACTTGCTCCACTTGACTATCGTCAGCTGACTAAGTCTAGGCAAAATGATGTAGAGATGGCCAAGTGGGCGGAAGAAATTGCTGCGGAAATGGAAGCAGCGAATTGGAAGCCTAACAATCCAGGCGATCCAGGTGCATACGGTAAAGAGTTTGAAAGCAGGCTTTTTGCAAAAGCAAACGGACAGACAAGCAAGAGTGGCGGAAAATACTATACGGACGTGGTTGTGAAGAATGGAAAAGTTGAGAGCATTGGAACAGGTGCTGGTTCAGCGAAAAGCACTCAGCTAGACATTATTGTCTATGATGGCGAATTGGCACCTGGTGACAAATTCGATAAATCAAAAGTTCATAGCGTCTATGATGCAAAAGTCGGCCAAGTGAAACAAACTGGCAACGCGCAACTTATTCGTCAGAAAAAAGTCACTGGAAAGAAACCTGCAATTATTAAGCCATCCAAGGGCTACACTGCGGCCAAGGGATGGCACAAAGTTGACGATATTGCCACAAAACTTAAGAAGCTCGGAATCACCGCTGGAGCAGTTGGTGGCGTGATAACGGTTATGACAACAGTAGCCACAGCAGAGGACCAGGAAAGAATGAGAAACTTGATCGTCGAACGAGAAAAAGCTGGCAATGATCCGACAAAAATTCAGGTTTGGATTCATCTTGATCTTCGCCCCTGGCTCGAAGACTTAACTGGCAATGGTGCTGTCGCTCGAGGTGTGGCGCTTACGGTGCAGAAACAGATCTTAGATGAAATCAGTGATCCCGATCCCTGTCCTGAGTAGTGTTTTCCGCGCAAAAGTTAACGAAAGCTCGGGTTATTCTTGCACGGCGCGTGAGAAGAACTGCGAGTCCCAAGCCTTGTGGAGTATCAATCTAGAAATGGCAGTAAGCACTGAACTTTGGCTTACCGGTACGGTAGAGGATGAGAAGCTGATAGAAGCGATAAAGCTCGCACCCCTTCAATCGCGAATGCGAGAGATTTCTGAGGTATTCATCGTTTCACTAGACGCGGAGGACGAAGGCGAATGCGTAGGAGAAAATGTAGTTGTTCACGATTCCTGTCTACTTCCGTTCTACATCCCAGGCCGAACGATACTGGCGTTTGACGATGAGGCGGGAATCGTAGGCCGGATGATCTCAATTGAAAACATCGATGTTCCGGCGAATATTCGCGGGGACTTGACGTTAGACAGTTTTTTTTTGAAAATCGGGCCTAGTCGCTTAACAAGAGTAGAGAACGATCATGTGACGTATTGGCCGTTCAATATTGGCTATTGCTTCTGGGGACGGTCCACACCGACTGATGCATTTATCTTTGAAGAATCGCTTGAGAATTCTGCTGGATTTAAATCACTGCGTTATGAAATTGAGACGCTATTTGGACCAATGGAGCTTGATTTTTTGTACGGGTAGCTGGAGTGGCACCTAACGCCAGTAACGATTTTCCCTCAGTCTAAACAGCTTCGCGTACTTGATTGGCAACTTCGCCGCATCCGTCCGGCCAACCGCATCTCCCCACCCATGCTACCCTGAATCCATCAACAAACGTTTCATGGTTGCGGAGAAGAAAAGGTGTCAGGACTCTTTTTTCCTCCGCTCGGCCCGTGACATACCACTCAAATGGGTAGAACAATGCGGGCCGACTTCAGCTACGATGCGGAAGATGCGTACCAGTTTACCTCCATCAGCCGCTACGCCGACCTGGCCGGGACCGAACTGGTCGCCACCAGCACCTACGGCTACGACGCGGCCGATCGCCTGACCAGCCCTGGTGCTTTTGGCAAATGAGGTTCGCAGGGACGCGCCGGGAAAAGCATGGGAAGAGCTACTAGAATGGGTACGAGAAAACCAAGACGAAGCAAAAACACGCGCAGACGAATATGTTAAATACGTTAATACACTTGTTACACAGGAAAATCAAAACTGGGACATTGAAGCTGAGTGGCGCGTCGGACAAGATAAGAATGGAAATGACATTCAGGAATTCTGGACAATTGTGAAATCTCTAAAGAAGGAGCAGGCTCCATTAAGTCCTGCGGAATGGGAGATATCCGTGGGGTACCAGCCATTTGAATTGACGTCTCCTCCTCCGGAAAGTTCTCCGTAAAACAATTTTCTGAGATATGCTGACTTTCAAATTGGTTAGGGGCACTCTATGAGAGCACGATTTGTCATATTCTGTTTGTTGTTCACTCATGCGGGGGCAACACTCGCCACTGGTCCCGAATCATCTCATAATGCCGATACGACCCAGGCACCGTCCATGGCAGTCGTTTCAAAGCTGGATGAGTCGTTGCCTGGGTATCGGCCACTTCCGGAGGGGGTGAGTGGTAAGTACGACATCATGTGCTCTCGCCTTACTGAATCTCTTGTCCTTCGATGGGCGTCAGAATTTCAAAAGATTTATCCCGATGCCCAAATAAATCTCACCAAAGTTACGGGCGACAACGGTTTTGACCATGTGCGTTTTGGAAGAATCAGGGATCTGTCGGCGGTATGCTTTGAAGGCTCAGGGCCGGTACCCAAAGTCCTTGGCCAGATAGGACACAATATCGGTTTTACTTGGCCTGTTGTTGTTGGTGTGGATCAACTCGAGATAATCGTTCATCCAAATAATCCGATCGATAGACTTGGTATCCATGAAGTCGCTTGGATCTATTCTACCCAGAGCAGATCTATTCCCGGGATCACATCAGATCAATATGCCGCATTTATCGACCATCCCCAAATTGTTCACTGGAAGGAGTTCGGCACTGAGCGTCTTCCCAAGTTTGAAACTGCTCCAATTAACGTGTACCAGCGAAGAAGCTTTACGGACGACCGAGCATTCCTCCAGAGTCGAACCGTAGGTGATACACCTGGTGGCATAACCGTGATACCGGGCCCAAGGATGCTTTCCCCGCTAGACGACAAGAATATCAACAATGTCAATATTGTTGCTTCGGCTGATGCGATGGTGGAATCGGTGACCAAAGATAAATATGGTATCGGTTTCACGTCTCATAGCATGCTCACCGATGAGATAAGAAGTGTGCCGATCTATGTGGACGATTCAGACGAACCTTGGTGGTTTAGAAGCAGTGGCGAGAAAGATCTCCCCTATGCACCGGAACTACCGCTTTTGAACCGTCCACTCTATTTATGGATTAAACCAAGCAGCAAAGGAAATCGACCAACGCTAGAGGCCGAGTTTGTTAAGTTCATCCTCAGCCGACAAGGACAAGCTGCAATCCTTAAAAAAGGATTCTATCCACTGCCAGCATCTTTTGCCAACGTTCAGCAAGCTGTAGCGATGCGCACGCCAAGCTTTCCTTTTCCGTTTCAAAAATAGGGAGAGCCTAATCCTGGTCTGGCGCACAAGGCGTTAGTTTGGCAAGTTGGGGGAATTTGTATCGAAAAAGCTGTCGCAATTTGGTATTGGCTGCAAGAGACCAATCCAACAGCCCCCAAAGAGCGACAGCCATGGCTGTATCGCATACAAATCCCAACGAAAATACGACGGATCAAAAGCGTAACGCGAATTTGCGAAGAAAAAATCAAAGGCAGGGGAAGAGAAAAAGGTGTCAGGACTGAATGGCACGAGCTTAATCTCTAACTCATGGTAGCCTCCCGAGTTTTGATCGACGTTCGGGCTGACTGCAGGAGCTTGTACGGTTTCGGGCGGCTTTTGATCTGGCGTGGTTCTTTGCGATTAGGGCGATCGCCTACCGTTAACTCAGCGATCGTTCGCAGCACGCATTCCCACTGTTCGCGATAGCGGCCAGAGCGTCGGCGAAGGGAAGCTGCGAACTCCTCGATCGCTTGCAAGGACCCGGTAAAACTTAGCCTGTTCGGACAACGCTGGAATTTGAGTGCCGACGCGATCATGGCCGCGCGGACGATGTTGTAGCCGATCAAGTGGCAATGGATTTCTTGGCGAACCGTAACTGTCCGGCGTAACTGTAACCCCCTTCGTGTTCCATACCGGCCAATGCCACCCGCCCGGGTAATGTAGCCTCGTTCGTCCATGCTCCATGTAACGTTGCCGTATTCGTCTTGATAGACCTTGGTCGTCGCGGCGACGCCTGAGCCGTATTGGCTGGTGGGGATCGCGGGAAGCGTGGTGGTGATCCGCTTCATCCGACGTGCACTGCTATGGTATTCGTAGGCGAAGGAGGTCTCGATCGCCCTGGTGCCATCTTCGTTGCGGTAGACCGTTTCCTTTGTCTTGGGATGAAGGATATTGCTGCCGTAGTTTCCTGGGTTGGCATATTCCCACGACATCTGCAGGATGGGGGTGCCGCTGCTTCCTTTCTGGAGGCTTACCGACTTCTTGTAGCCAAGCGGTCCAAGAGGGCCACTGCTGGAAGAGCTGCCGTAGGTTGGGGCATAATACTCGGTCGTGCGAATGAGATCTTCGCTCGACTTGAGCGTTATCCCAGGTTGGCCAGGGTGTTGATGTAGTTGCTGATCGCCGAAGGTTCGGCCCGCAAGATTTCGTGGCCAGCGCCGTCGAACTGGTAGTATTCGATCCAACGGTCCCCGTCGGAGCTGAGTTCTTTCAGCAGGACCTCGCCGATGAAATTCGTGTAGACTTTCATCTCGCTACCATCCTGCAGCGTTTCGACAGTCTTCATTGCCCAGGGGTTGTAATCGCTCGTATTGCCAGAGGGGGTATCGTCGAAGAGGAACGTCTGGGAGCCTCCATAAACAACCTCTTTGGTAACGCGCCGGTCGCTGTTGTACTCGAAGTAGTTGTCGGCACTATCCCCCAATACGTCATCGTCCGAGATCGGCGGATTGAAGCCGTCCACATCGACATGGTTTGGCTTGAGAGAGCCAAAACCTAATCAGCTTGCCAGGAAAAGGTTAAGCAAAAGACCTCCTAAGAGGAATACGAGCACCACGATCGTAACAAACATGCCGAGGAATCGTCCGACTTCCGTAGCCTTTCGTCCACTTGAATCCATGGTGCCCTCTTCCATCTTGAGCTCGTCCACAGTCCCCATCCACCAAGCAATCGGTGCCAGCGGCAGGAAAATACCCAGCAAACTTAGCAAGCCGAAAACAAGGATTAAAGTACCACGATGAGGATCCATGACGATTGCCTTTTAGCCAAAAGCCCTCAAAACCACTATGGCTTAATTTTAAAGCCACCGGTATTGAAGGTAAATCCAGAATTTCCAGCGTGGTCACTTGCCCGGGACTGGCTGCTTGACTGCCGACGGACCATATCCCCGCTTTCCAAAACACAGGCCAGAGGCACCGTGGCACACCGAGAGGTTTCATTAGGCAGTGTCACCCGCCGAACGTGACGACATGAAACGCCACCTAGCAAAACCGCATCAGACCGCAACTTTCTCTGTCACAGAAACGCCTGATTGCCATTGCCAAAGCATCGCAGATTACCCATCATGGCGCAATCGCCGTGTGTCCCTATCGCATGGTCGGTGATGAACCGAAGCTTAACAAAGAGACATTACTGGAAGAAGGAAATGGGAAAGAGGCGACCGACAAGCAATGGAGACTTGCCAATAGGATGCGGCGATCCGATCCAAACCCGCTGCGTGCTGATTTCACCTATATGTATATAGATCTTATGTTTGCGCGAGATGCATTGCATTCGAAAGACGAAGAAGTCAGGAAAAGGATTGGTGAAGTAGCTGAAATGTTCAAGGGAGTTTGGGGCGGGCAGGGTCCGGCAGATGTGGATTCCGCAGAATTTGTTTACTTTAGCGATCTTGGCGAATGGAGGTTCCCTGAATGAAAATGCCTCGCCTTGTATATGGCGTTAAATCGCTAGTGGCATTCATGGCGTTCTCATGTGTGGCTTTAGCATCGTTGGCATTTCCATCTGAGTGGATTGCACTGTGCTGGACTACGGTTTTGAGTGCGCTAGTGCTGCTGGGCATATGTTTTTCTATTGCCAGTGACGGACTATGTCGCACGTATTGGATGTCTGCTACTTTAGTTATTGTTGCATGCATGCTACTTCCTGATGTCGACTCTGTAACAGCAACCAATCACTCCAAGCCAATAACATTCATTCTATTCGATAACATCTTTACCCTTGTGCATGCCCCCCGTGAAGACAAGGGTGGGCCGGTAGAACACAAGATTGCTAATCCATTCGGTGGCCCGACGATCAACGTCATAACAGGTCAAACCGTCCATGGGGATTCAAGAAGAGAACCTTTTATTGCCATCGGACAAGTCTTGTCTCTAATTGTGATTGCACATGGCTTCGGTGTTCTGGCAATGTTTATTGCTGAAGCACGAACCTCGGAAAGCCTAGAGAGACAGTCGGTCGAGTGCGATAGCCCACGACTTTCGGACAGGGGCCAGGGCCGGGATAATGGTTCCTGAAGGAGGTCCGAACGGTGGACGAACAAGCGAAAAAGAAGCGGCCGACGTGCAGCGATGAGTTCAAAGAGTACGCCGTGCGATTGGTGGTTGTAGAGGGGTACTCGTTTAAGAAAGCCTGTCAGACGGTCGACGTTTGCGAGGCCGCGCTGCGAAGCTGACATGCCAAGCTGGCTCCACCGCCGGAGCCGTGCGGCGACGACGCGACTACCATGCTGTCGACGGGTGGCACTGACCAATGAAACCTCTCTGTGTGCCACGGTGCCTCTGGCCCGTTCCTTTGATGCACCAGTCCCGTAGGGTGCGTCTCGACGCACCAGAACTTGCTCAAGCGATTATACATTATCACCGCGTGGCAACGCAACAGCCCGCCACCTATTTGCGTTCCCACGCAACAGTAAACGCATCGTTAACTGGCAGGGCTTGGTGCGTCGAGACGCACCCTACGGAACTGAAAACATGTGAACACTCCTCAGATGTTACTAGGTAATTTGTTTCTAAAGCGTATACGCTTGGGACAAAGTTCACGTCTTCGCGAGCATGCCATCAACAGGCAACCCTGATTCGTCAAACTAACCTACGACGACTCCGCCAGCAATTCCGCAGAGATTGCCTGGCAGGCTTGCCTGGGGTTTGAGTATTCGATGGCCGACAGGGGTGTGCAATTGAGGCGGTAGGATGTTTCCTGCAGCGAGAGACCGCTTTCCGTCAAATAGACTTTGCCACACATAATATGGTCATTCATCGAGCCTGTCACGGAACGGCTGAACGTCTTCGAGAAAGAGACCGTTGCGGCCGCCGGGGCAACCAGTTTCTGATAGGCCAGGCTCAAGTCGTCTGCTTCCATCACCTCGCGAATCGCGCCGAAAATCGCATCTAAAAACCGGGCGTCATTGGAAATTCCCCGGCCATAAAGGACCGCCGAGTACAGCGTCGGCGTGTTAGTCACCAAGATGTACTGCGTTCGCCCGGCGGTGAAAAGATGCGCCGTCCAATCCGCCAAAGGATTCGCGTCCGCAGGATACGACTTCGTCGGCGAAAGGTGAAGCTTCTTGCCCAGCTTCTGGGTCAAACGAACAATCATTTCAAGCACATTTCAAGTCCCGTAGGGTGCGCCTCGACGCACCAGAATTTGCTCAAGCGATTATCCCTTGTCACCGCGTGGCAACGCAACCGCCCGCCACCTATTTTCGTTCCCACGCAAAGCAAGCCCATCGTCAACTAGCAGGACTTGGTGCGTCGAGACGCACGCTAGGGGGCTTGGCTAAATCTGTGTGCCCCGGGCATCTTGCCCGTGCGAAGTGGGTACCCGGTTAGCAGGACCACCCGGCGTGGCTAATTTCCGGGCAACAACGCTTCAACGATCTAGAACTTCGTCTCCGTATTCTCCCTTTGAAACAACCACAATTGCGTCCTCGCTAGGATAGCTTGTCAAATATTGGTGGCCAGGTGTCACTGCCCTAACGGAACTGTCTATCAACTCAGCAAGGTAATCCCAGCCTTCGCCCGTCCGTGTCCATATGAAAGAATTACTGTGTTCAGGGTTCCGTCGCAAGCCGGGCAGTGTGCAGGGGTTCTTCTTTCCAAACGCTGAACCTACTGATTGAAGTCGTAATTGTATATCACCTGCTATATGCACGAAGGGCTGCTCGTGCAAGTCAATTGAGTTCTCATCTTTGCTTAGCCTTGAAAAACAATCCTGAAGTGCTTGCAATTCCACCTGGCTTGGCCCAAATAACATGATGCGTGGCCCATCGCCCGATTCGTAGTAGGCCAATCGAACTTTTTGAGGATCAATCATTCTGCATTTTCCTGGTGTTCCGTTCCAATTTTAGCGATGGCTATTAGGATTTTAGAGTTGCGTCGGTAGGGGCCAGCCCCAGAGATTTCCGCGTCCGGTTAGCGGATCATTCAGCGGAGCGTATTTACCTGTTTTTATCGTATCAACAACACGGGGGTTCATTTTGGCCGCCGGTTCGTCTGCGCTGGTTGCCAGGTTCACGCCTTCGCAAGCATGCCATCACCAGGCCACCCCTGGGGTACTTCTCCCCATTGTTCGCACGTCTATCAAACAGCACAACCATTTCCACTGCCGCATGCTCACGCGGACGTGAGCATGGCACCCGGCTTGGTGCGTCGAGACGCACGCTAGGGGGCTTGGCTAAATCTGTGTGCCCCGGGCATCTTGCCCGTGCGAAGTGGGTACCCGGTTAGCAGGACCACCCGGGCAAGATGCCCGGGGCACCCGAGCGGTGGATTGAATTTGTACCCATGAAAAAGCCGCACGCACAAAAAAAGACCGTCCGTCCTTTGCAGGACAGACGGCCTTTGTGGTCCGTCACGAGACACAATCCATGACTTGGCAAAAGCTGCCGGTTAGTCCCAGCTGAGACCGCTGGAGCTTTGGTATTCGGTGACGCGGGTTTCGAAGAAGTTCTTTTCTTTGGCCAGGTCCATTGTTTCGCTCATCCAAGGGAACGGGTTGTTCGGTTGGTTGAACTGTTTGGCCAGGCCGATGCGTTCCAGGCGGCGGTCGGCGATGTGGTGGACGTAGTCGCGGAATAGTTCGCGGTTGAGGCCCAGGATGCCGTTGGGTAGGCAGTCGCTGGCGTAGTTGATTTCCAGTTCAACCGCTTCTTTGATCAGGTCGACGATCGATTGCTGGAATTCTTCGGTCCAGACTTCGGGGTTTTCTTCCTTGATGCCGTTGATCAGGTCGATACCGAAGTTCAGGTGAACCGTTTCATCTCGCAAGATGTACTGGAACTGCTCGCCGATGCCGGTCATCAGGTTGCGGCGATGGAACGACAACACCATCACGAAACCGGTATAGAAGAAAATACCTTCCATGATGATGTAGTAACCGATCAGGTTCTTCAGGAACGTTTGAATTCCTTCGTACGAGTCGGTGCGGAAGTCGGGGTCGAGCACTTCGCGGGTCAAGTTCATCTCGAACTCGTCCTTCTGCGTGATCGCCGGGACCTCGTGGTACATGTTGAAGACTTCCCCTTCGTTCAAGCCGAGGCTTTCCACGACGTACAAGAAGGTGTGCGAGTGGATCGCTTCTTCAAAGGCCTGACGTAAGAGGTATTGGCGTGCCTCGGCGTTGGTCACGTGCTTGAAGATCGCCAGAACCAGGTTGTTACCGACCAGGCTTTCGGCCGTCGAGAAGAAACCCAAGTTCCGCATGATGACCTTGCGTTCGTCTTCGGTCAGCTTGTCGCTGCGCCAAGTTTCGATGTCCTTGGTCATCGGAACTTCGGTCGGCATCCAGTGGTTGGCACAACCGTTGAGGTAGTGTTCCCACGCCCAGTGATACTTCAGCGGCATCAACTGGTTGACGTCGACCTGATGGGCATTGATCAGTCGCTTTTCGCTGGCCCGAACACGCTTGGTTCCGGTCAATTCCGTATTAAAGCCAAGGCTTGGAGTAGACATCGTGTTTCTCCGAGAGGAAAAATGGTTCAGGAAAATTGCGTCATGCAATCGCGCCGGCCGTTGGGTCTGGCGGCCGACGCGCTGTGGCTCAGGGGCCTAACCGTGCATGATGGGTCAGGCACAACCGAAGACGCTTATTGGCACGATTCGCAATCGCCGTCCAAGTTGCAGACCTTGGCTTCCGGTTGTTGTTCCGGAAGTTGATCCAAGTCCGCCGGGATGGCTTTCTCGCGATCGACCTTGATGTTGGCCGAGGCACTTTGGTTCTTCATCCAGCGAGGCTGAATCCCGAACCGGTTAACGTCGACCGTCGACTTTTCGACCTGGGTCGCACTCAGCGTTCGCAGGTAGTAGGTTGTCTTCAAACCTTTGTTCCAGGCCAGGAAGTACATCTCGTGCAGCTTCTTGCCACTTGGCTCGGCCATGTACAAGTTGAGCGACTGCCCCATGTCCAACCACTTCTGGCGGCGGGCCGCACATTCGATCAGCCACTGCGGGGCGACTTCAAACGCGGTGAGGTACTTCAGCTTGATGTCGTCAGGGACACGATCGATTTCGAGCAAACCGCCGTCGTAGTACTTCAGCGATTCGATCATGTCGGAATCCCACAAGCCCAGTTCCTTCAGATCGTGCACCAGGCGGCGGTTGATCTGCGGGAACTCGCCGGAAAGGTTGCTCTTCACGAACAGGTTTTTGTAGGCCGGTTCAATCGACTGGGCGACACCAATGATGGTGGAAATGGTCGCCGTCGGAGCGATGGCCATCACGTTGCTGTTACGCATGCCGTGCTGGGCGATCGCGTCACGCACCACTTGCCAATCCATCGTCTGGCTGCGGTCGATATCGATCGCCACGCCACGTTCTTGCTCCAAGATTTCCAGCGAATCGATCGGCAGAATGCCACGATCCCACTTCGAGCCTTGGTAGGTCTCGTAGGTGCCCCGTTCGGCAGCCAGTTGGCTGGAAGCGAGCAGAGCGTAGTACGAAATCGCTTCCATACTCTGGTCGGCAAACACAACCGCCTCTTCGCTGGCATAACCAACGCCCAAGGCATACAGGGCGTCTTGGAAGCCCATCAGGCCCAAGCCCACCGGACGATGCTTGCGGTTCGAGTTGCCTGCTTCGACCGTCGGGTAGTAGTTGATGTCGATCACGTTATCGAGCATACGAACCGCGGTGGTCACCGTTTCTCGCAGCTTCTCGTGGTCGAGCTGACCATCTTTCACGTGGGCGACCATATTGATGCTGCCCAGGTTACAAACGGCCGTTTCATCCTTCGAGGTGTTCAGCAGAATTTCTGTACACAGGTTGCTGCTGTGCACCACGCCGACGTGATCTTGAGGGGAACGAACGTTCGATGGATCTTTCCAGGTGATCCAAGGGTGGCCGGTCTCGAACAAGCGAGTCAGCATCTTCCGCCATAGTTCCACGGCATTGATCCGGCGGAACAAGCGAATCTTGCCTTCGTCGGCTTGCTGCTCGTAGTACTCGTAACGTTCTTGGAACTTCTTGCCGTACAGATCGTGCAGGTCAGGCACTTCGTCTGGGCTGAACAGTGTCCACTGGCCGTTCTCGCGAACTCGCTTCATGAACAAGTCGGGAATCCAGTTGGCCGTGTGCATGTCGTGCGTACGACGGCGATCGTCCCCGGTGTTCTTTCGCAGGTCGAGGAATTCTTCGATGTCCAAGTGCCACGATTCGAGATACGAGCAAACCGCACCCTTACGCTTGCCACCTTGGTTGACGGCGATTGCGGTATCGTTGACCACCTTCAGGAACGGAATCACGCCCTGGCTTTGGCCGTTGGTCCCCTTGATGTGGGCGTTGGTGGCCCGAATGTTCGACCAGTCGTTGCCCAAACCGCCAGCCCACTTGCTGAGCATCGCGTTGTCGCCAACCACCTTGAAGATGTGCTCCAGGTCGTCCATCACCGTGCCGAGGTAGCACGAGCTGAGCTGCGGGTGCAGCGTGCCGGCGTTGAACAGCGTAGGTGTGGCCGAGGTGAAGCGGAAGGTCGACAAAATGTTGTAGAACTCGATCGCCCGTGCTTCTTTGTCGTCTTCGTTCCAGGCCAAGCCCATCGCAACCCGCATCCAGAAGTATTGCGGCGTTTCGATGCGGCGACCTTCAACGTGCAGCAGGTACCGGTCGTAAATCGTTTGCAGACCCAGGTAAGGGAACGCGGCGTCTCGTTCCGGACGCAGGGCAGCGGCGATCTTCGTCAGATCGTACTCACGCAGCTTCTCGGAAAGACGCTTCGCTTCGATCCCGACTTCGATGTAATCTTCAAACTTCCGCTGGCAAACTTCGGACAAGTCGTCGCTGGGGTGAATGTGTCCCAGGGCTTCGTTGTAGATCACCATCAACATCAAGCGGGCAGCGACGGTGTCGTAATCGGGGTCGCGTTCGATCCGGCTGCGGGAAGCCAAGATCATGGCGCGGTAGATTTCCTGCGGCGTGATGCCGTCGTACAACGTGCGGTAGGTCTCTTCGACCAGTTCTTCTGCCGAGCAGTTTTGCTCTAGGCCACGCACGGCCGAGTAAATCCGACGACGCATGCGAGTCGCGTCGAACAGTTGCTTCTCGCCATCTTCCTGCTTCACGAAGATCCGCGGAGCGTCTAGCGCGCCGGTCCCTTCCGCCGCACGCAAAGCACGCAACTTGGCATGCTGCTCGCGATACAGGATGTAACGACGAGCCACTGAGAAGTGACCATGCCGCATCAACTGAATTTCGACGGCGTCCTGAATCGTTTCCACATCCACGCCATCGCGGCTGAACGGGCGATTCTCGATCTGGTTGACCACGTTCGTCGTGATCTCGGAGATCTGCTGCTTCAAAGCCAATTCGATCGGCTGAAGATCGGGGATACCGATTTCGGCGCGGAAAGCTCGCTCGATCGCTTGCTCTACGCGGGCCGGCTCGAAGGAAGTGATCCGGCCATCCCGTTTGCGGACGTCCAAAGATACCTGGGTCGTCACTGTCGTCATGACATCGTCTCCTACAGGTTGCTCGTTGCTGGCCGGTTTCATGCCGGCTGCGCTGTTTTTCGATTCCATTGCCGTCGCCTTACGTTCCGCGAAGAAACAAACCTTGTATGAACCACACCTTGTGGATGACAACGTTTCGAATTTGGCAGCATCAAGCGCAAGCAATCCCGTGCGGTTTTGCTTGGTCGTCCATGACTTGTTCTAGACGAGAACTTGAGACTCCTGACTTCCGATCCCCTCACAAGGAGAGGCATTTGCCACCCACCCAGTTTAACCACCCGGGGTCTTACTGCCTTGAGTGCACCACTACAAGATATTGTATCACTGGATCCCCAAGGCACAATATCCTGGGCCGTCGAAAATGATTTATCGCCAGATGTTGGGGGCGAATTAAGTCATTCTTGACGACGGGAGCCCAATATATCGTGGTAGCAGATAACGTCAACCACATTATCTTCACATGCCGTAAGACGTTGTCAGTCAACAAGTAAGGTCAACATCCGACAACTCTTTCCACACCTGCCTCGCTAGCAATGCATGCCCAAGACCTAGTAAGCAGGCTGCCAACAACGGCCTAAATAGTCACCACAAGTCCCTCAAACTACGACACTTAGCAGAATCGGTCACGTGATAGCACCAGATATTGTGCCTGCGAGACACCAACCGACCCGCCCGCTGAAAAAAAGTGGAAGATTTCATCCAGCCACCCTCTCTAGCTTCACCAGAGCAACACAATATCTTGTGCCAGGGCACCGCCAGCCCCCACCCAACATCTGGGGGCACGCAGGTATAATCTTCCCCCAACAAATTACCTAACCCCACCAACCCGCTAAGCAACAACACAAGTCCCACCAACGCCAGCCCCAACGGGGCGACAGAGAATAGCCCAGGGCGTCAGCCCTGGGAGTGTTGGCCCCACGAAGAGAGAGCCCCACAGGGGCGGCAGAGGACCTGCCAGCAAAGGTTGTGTCGCCCCGTTGGGGCTGGCGTGGTATTGGCTAACACTTACCCAGGGCTGACGCCCTGGGCTATTCTCTGGCGCCCCTGTGGGGCTCTGGGAGATCGTGCAGCGTTCGTTGAAGAAGGTTGTCTGCCCAGGCAAACGAGACCGAGCAGGCAATTCTTCGACCAGACTGGTTGACTAAATTTCTTCTGCCCTCGCAAAGGGCCGACTCTGTTTTACTCCGCCGCTTCTGGCAGCATCAAAAGCGAGCCGATCCAAAAACCAATTGCCCCTTGCAGGGTGAACGCGGTCGCTACCGTCGCCATCCAGTCGATCTCGCCACCAGGCAGCACCACGGCGAACAGGGCCGAGATCATAAAACCGATGCAGCCAGCCAAGTTGGCCAGCACCACCCACCACGAAAGATCGTTCGGTCGCCACGCCCACCAACGGTGCGTGACTTCGATAAAGGCCAAGTAGCCAGAAGCCAAGAACAACACCGAGCCGACAAAGTTCGGCAACCACACCGCCAGCTCGCTTTGCCACCAGGAAAGCGACGGGATCAAGCCGTCGAATGTGTTGAAGTTAAACAGCACCGTCCCAGGAAACTGCAGCGCACAGCTTAGCCAGCCGATGTCGTGGGGCTTCCAACCGAACACTTGCCAGCCACGCCGATCGTTGGTCGCTTCGCCTGGGGCAGGGTCGGCATTGGCGGCTTGAAACAGTTGCAGGTAAGCCGCCGTGGTGAAGGGGATCGAACCGAGAAAGTAGACTGCATTCACTTCGTTGGGCGAAAGCGAAAAGGCAGCAGCCAACTCTGGCGAAAGGTTTAGCACGCTTCCTAGGATGAACAGCGAAGCCCCAATCGCGAAGGTCACGCCAATCCACCAGTTGAGTTGCCCCGGCTGCCACAGTTGGGCCAGACACAACTGCACGAAATGAACCGCACCTTGCACCTTGCGCAGCACCAACCGTTTGCGATGGTGCCGCGAAAGCCAATCCCCCACGCTACCATCGGCCAAACGCACCTGTCGATGCGAAACAAACGGACCAACACCGTCCGCCTGGAAACACTCGTCCTGATCGACTGGTCTATCTTGCTGCATACCACTCGATTGTCGGTATCTGGCTGGGCAAGACAACCAGGGGACCATTCCCCGATTCGCCTCCACCAAGACACAACAACAAAAAGGGGAGGGAAATGGTCCCGGTAGATTTGATCGCTGGCGGCGTCAAACCTACGTGAGCCATTTCCCTCCCACGGTTCTTACTCTGTTTGCTTTCGAGTGCTATTTCGCCCCGTTGAGGCTGCCGAGCATTTCTGTGGCGGCCTTTTGCATGACCTGATTTTTCGACGCCTTGGCAGCGTTCAGTACCGGTAGCACGGCTTGCTTGGTGGTTTCTGAATCAGGGTCGATCTGTAGCAGAGCCCAGGCACACGTCAACTGCAGGGCAGGGTCGCTCTCAGACTTCATAACACTCAGCAAGGTCGACTTGGCCGCCGCAGCAGCAGGACCAATGCGTCCCAGAGCCATGGCCGAATTGTGAGCGATAACGCCCTGACCTTCTTGAAGCGACTTGGTCAGACGTGTCGTTGCGGATTTCGCCGCCGGGCCAATCTTACCAAGCGAAACAATCGCTTCGTTGGCAATGCGGGGGTTGTCGTCGTCGATCAACTCGATCAATGCATCGGTAGCTGGCTCCCCTTTTTCGCCCAGGTTGCCGATGATCACGATGGCGTCGTAGCGGGTGCTCGGGTATTTCAACGCTTGCAGCAGATAGTCGATGGCGGCGGGGCCCATGGTCGAAAGCAAACCAACGGCATTGCTTACGACCGGCTCGCCGGCTTCGTTCAGCGGATCTTGCAGTTCCGCCTTCAAGGTCTCTGGCTCGGCCTGCAGCGAGATCAACCCTTGCGACGACATCGCGCGAACGATGGGATTGCTCGAACCAATGCCGGTTGCCAGGCGATGGATGGCGTCCTTCTTGAGGGCTTCGTCATCAGGATGAGTGAACGCCAAAGCCCAGGCGCTCATCGTGGCAACCATCGGGTCTTTGCTTTCGACATTCGCTTTCACCTTTGCTTCGACATCGTTAGGCATGTTGCCGATACGCCCTAAGGCATACGTTGCCGGAACAACCAACGTGCTGTCTTCTAAGCAGGTAGCGATCGATTCCTGATAGGCGCTCGCCGCTTTGGGCATCGAAGCCAGCGCGAGCAAAGCTTCACGGCGAACGATACCTTTCCCGTCGGCCACCAGCTTGGCCAGGGCAGGGGCGGCGTCGGCGGCCTCAGGCCCCAACTGACGCAAGATCAAACAAGCCCAGAGGGCAGACTTTTCGTTTTGCAGTGCCGAAATCAAACCAGGCACGGCAGCCTTGCCGCTCTCGGTAATCGCATTCATCAAACGCAAGCGAACGGCCGGATCGCTATCGCCCAGCATCTTGGTGAAGATCGGGAGCAACTTTTGGTGGCTCGGATGCAAAGCAAACAAGGCCGAGACGGCTTCGCGGCGAACCATGGGTTCGTTCGAGCCGGTCAACTCGACAAGGCCTTCCAAGGTCTCGTCATTACTCACGCCGATTTGCCCCAACGCATGGGCAGCGTGCGCACGAATTTCAGGGGATTTGTCTTTCAACAATCCCACCAGTTGATCGACCGCAGGGGCGGCTTCCGATCCAAGGCTGCCCAAGTGATTCATAGCAGCAACGCGGGTAGCATCTTCAGAAGCACCCAGGGCCTGAATCGATTGCTCTAGCGTGGCTGCTTGAACGGGGACCAAACAACTTACCGCTACCAAAAGCGAGAAAGCAAAAATAAATGGTGTGCGATTCACGAGACGTATTCCTTCGGGAATGGTATGGGATAGCGGAAGCTTAGCAGGCGGTTGATTCTCTGCCTCGGTCGCCCGTTCTTCAGACAGGGCCGAGGACAAAATGCGAGCGATCTTGAAGAACGCACGACGCCGCCAACGGGCTTCTCTTATTTCAGTAGTCGACCTGGGCAACTCAACCAGCGTTAGGGGAGTTCGGTCTTGCAAGTCGAATAAAGGAGGCTGTTCAAGAAGTTGTAGGATTGCATGAACTGTTGCGGCGGAACCTTTTTAATTCCCCGTTTCAGGATCACCAACATGTCATCAATGGTCGACGTGAATTGCTGGGAATCTTGACCCCCAAGCGAACCATGGCTCGCCTGCTTTTTCAGCAGCGTCTCGATCTCGGTACGGTCTTTGGCGAACTCTGGGTATTGCAACAAATCAGGCCAAGCGAGTTTGGCAGTCACCGGGTTATAGCTATTGGCTGAAAGTGACTTCGGGATACCAGCGCGCGCCATTTGAACCACTTGTTCTTCGGTCGGGGCTGGGTGCTGCTTGGCTTCGTACGCATCGTGCTGAGCACGCATTTGATAGTAGGTGTTCGCGTACTGCTGGTCATTGGCGATGTTCAGGCTCGTGGCCTTGGCCTCATTGATATCGGCCTCCGATGTCTGCTCGTTGTACGAGCCAGCGGCACTCGCCACATCGGCCATCCCTTGCAAAGCCCCTTGGGCCGCAGTAGCCGTATTGGTATACGCGCCGTAGGGGGGATAGTATGGCGGAGGATAACCCTGAGCGAATACGGGAGACGCTACCAATACCAATGCGAACGATAAAATCAATTGTTTCATATAGCTTACTTTCACAGCACACGGATCGCTCAGCAAGAAAAAGAGCGGCTCTACGGATTAACCTAGCTTACAAGCCGGCATCGTGCGTGTATATGAAACAAGTAAAATAGGGCAATTAACCAGCAAAATTCTTCAAAGAATCACTTATTCGCGAAGAAAAAAAGGGAGCTGCGCTCGTTTTCAGCGTTGGAGTTACCGATGGTCACCATGGCGTGCTGCCTCCCCTCACCCTGGCCCTCTGCCCGAAGGGGCGAGGGAACAGGATGGGGTCGGAAGCCTGTTTGGGGTGTCTACCGGCAACGCTTCACGGAACACGGAACACTTCAAACTCACACCCTTTAATGATGAAAGCCTGAAGCTTCATCCTCGGTCAAGCTCTTCTGAACCGGGTGCGATTCGAAGTGCTCTAAGGCGCGCTTCATATCTCCGAGCAGCAGCAAGCCCAAGTCGCGGCTGACGCCGTGGCGGACCAAAATACGCTGCACCACCAGGTCTTGGCGGTTCGCCGGTAGGCTGTAAGCGGGAACTTGCCAGCCGCGAGCGCGGAGGCGGTCGGCGTAGTCGTACAGCGAGAAGCCGAGGTTCACCCCTTCTTTGACTTTCCAGCACAGCGCCGGAATGCCGCCATCCATCTCGCCGCCATAGATGATCTCGAACGGTCCCAGCTTGGCGATCTCTTCGGCCAAGTAATGGGCCGTTTCGTAACAGGCCGAATGGATCTTCTTGTAGCCTTCCTTGCCCAGCCGCAGGAAGTTGTAATACTGGCACACCACTTGGCCGCCAGGGCGCGAGAAGTTCAATGCGATGTCGCGCATGTTGCCTCCCAAGTAGTTGACCCAAAAGACCAAGTCTTCCGGCAAATCGGCTTCGTCCCGCCAAATCACCCAGCCGACGCCCAACGGGGAAAGCCCGAACTTATGGCCAGAGGCATTGATCGATTTGACCCGCGGCAAGCGAAAGTCCCACACGATCTCGGGGGCACAAAACGGCGCCAGAAAACCACCACTCGCTCCGTCGACATGAATCGGAATGTCGATGCCGGTTTCTTTTTCGTACTTGTCGAGGGCTTCGGCCACCGCTTGCACCGGTTCGTACTGGCAGGTGAACGTCACGCCCAACGTGGGCACCACGCCAATCGTGTTCTCGTCGCATCGCTTCAGCACTTCCTCTGGCGTCATGATCAGCCGGTCACCTTCCAGCGGGATCTCACGCAGTTCGATATCCCAATAGCGGGCAAACTTGTGCCAGCAGATTTGCACCGGCCCGGTAATCAGATTCGGCTTGTCGATCGATTTGCCTGCCTTTTTCCGTTTCGCTTCCCAGCGACGTTTCATCCCCATGCCACCCAGCATGGCCGCTTCGCTGGAACCGGTCGTCGAGCAGCCGACCGAATTGGCGTTTGCCGGAGAATTCCACAAATCGGCCAGCATCCGTACGCAGCGGGCCTCGATCTCAGCAGTCTGCGGGTACTCGTCCTTGTCGATCATGTTCTTGTCGAGACATTCGTCCATCAACTGATGAATCTCGTCTTCGACCCACGTCTGGCAGAACGTGGCCAGGTTTTGCCGCGAGTTCCCATCGAGCATCAACTCGTCATGAATCGCCGAATAAACGTGAGACGGGTCGCGTTCTTGCTGCGGAAACTGCGATTTAGGAAGTCCCCGCCGCAGATCTTTCGAGGCGTAAACGTCGTCGTCCACAATCTCCCGTGCGGACTTCTTCGAATGCAAAGTCATGTTAACTCCCTCTTTTAGATGGTGAATCGAGAAGCCCCCATGATAGCGTAAGCGGCGTCCTGTGGGGACTTTCCATGGTCGTAACGCCAGTCTTTCTATTAGGCAACCTCTGGCAGACTCGCTAGCATATAGGGTTGTGGGGCATCCTTCGGCGGCTGCGATTCTGCTTAGCGACTTTTCGTTGCCCGTCAGACGAAAACCATACGCTGTTCACGTCGCTCCAGCGATCGCGTCGCTCTTCGTACCACAGGGGAAATCGACGAATGTATGTACTTTTTTGGCTGGTCGGGGGAACGTTCATCTTGCTCGCGACCATCAGAGACATTCAGCGACATCGCACCGACACCGTCAGCATCTTCCCCTGGTGGGCCTGGTTCAAGGTCACGCGCGAGAACAATCCGCCACTCTACTGGACCTGCATCGCGGCCCAATTTTTCATGGTCGCGGCTTGCTTGGTCTTCGCCTTCTGGACACCGTTTGGGGATTAGAGAAGAGAGGCTAGGAGGAGAGTCGTTTTGAGATCAACCGACCAGCGGGACTGGGAATCGCAGCTAAACCGCAACACCCCCTCAGCCAAAAAGAAGCTCAAACGCATCCGAATTATCGGGCTTGTTCAAAATAGCTGCCTGCAAGTGACCACGATTCGACGGATGAGAAATGCCACCGGGTTCGTCTACTCGCTGTGGTCTATCCAGCTAGGCAGTTTATCAGCAGGCCGAGCGGCGAAGTCTGGCATATTGTAATGCATGATCCCCAGTGGCTGCCGGTTGAACGTTCGCGTCATGTGCCAAATTGATCGCTCAGACGGCGCAAAACTTTGAGTGCGGAATCAAGCTCGTCTGGGGGCAATCCGCTTGCGGCTTCGTTTGCCCATTGTGCTTGCTCCGCTTCAAGCTGCTTGTAGACTCGCTTCCCCTTGGCGGTCAGCTTTAACAGCATCGCCCGTTTATCGCTGGGGTTATCCTCCCAAGTGAAATAACCGCTTTCCGCCATCTCGTTGGCGATACGCTGAACGCTTTGCCTGGCCTGCCCCATATGCCGTCCGATTTGGGCGACCGTCATCGGGCGTCCACTGATCGCCACTGAACCAAGCACCTTCCAACGTGCGCTGGACAGCTCGTATTCTCCGGCAATGCGATCCCCCTCAGCCAACAGCAATCCGTTGAGTTTGAATACCTCAAGCACCAACTCGGTAAACCGCTCGCCATTTTTCTTCATACATCTTTCCCTTTTGAATCTTGACAGCATGTTGTCAATGCGAAACAATTCAACATCGACAGCATGCTGTCATTTTACTCTCGGTAAAGCAGCAAAACAAATCCCCTGACCGTAAAGGAAAACAGGTGCCAGAATTCAAAGAACTCAACGAAAGCACTTCTCTTGCCCAACAATTGCAAGCGACCGTCGATGGTCCGGTAGTGCTGATAAACGTATTTACGGTCGATGCTGCCGATGAAGAGGCATTGATCGAGGCGTGGAAGCATGATGCTGACTTTATGCGGGAGCAACCGGGATACATCTCAACGCAAATGCACAAGGGAATCGGTGGCAGCCCAACATTTGTCAACTACGCGATTTGGGAAAACGTTGAGAGCTTTCGCAACGCGTTTCTTAACCCAGAATTCCAAAAACGAATCGCAGACTATCCCGCCAGCGCGGTAGCATCACCCCATCTGTTCACAAAAATGACCGTGCCGGGACACTGTGTTGGTTGACCGCTGCGTAGGTCAGGCTGTCTCGGCGGCTGGCCTACGTGCCCGTTTGGCTGGTGCTCATTTCCGTTTTTCGAGGTCGGCAGCATGTTCATCGGCCAGGGTTACGGCATCGCCTGCACGCGGGGCAAGGAAATGGCGCTGGTTCTGGGGATCGCGACGATCGATTACCCGAGTTCCCTTTGCAACTTGCAAACGCACTTGGTCTTCGGTCAGCTCGACGTTGTATTCGGCTTTCTCGACGACGAATGCTTCAAACGTTTTGACCTTATCGTCGAGCACCGTGATATCGAAACCACACGTTGGCATCACGATGTCGCCGGGGTAGGTCGTTAGGCCGCCCCATACCATGTAGGTCGTCGTCGGTATCCCAAATATCCCCTGGGTCATCACTTTCGAGCGCTCGTCGAACGACACAAAGAACGGGTAGTTTTCCGTCCGCCCAATTTTCACCGTGCCGGGCGAAGCGGAAGGTATGACCTTCCAAGTGTCATCTAGCTCCCCCAGGTTCACCCGCAGAAGCCCAACCGAACGGATAGAACGTTGGGCACGCTGCTCGGTAGATTCGATCTCGGCCTGCTTTCTTCCGTTGTCCTCCCAGTAGTAGGTGCGATGATCGTCATGCGTTGCCACATCTCGCACGTAGCCGCTGCTGGCCAACTTCCGCTGATTCCGGATCGATTCGCCTTGCTGCACCAGCACCAATTCGCTCCACGGTTGGGTACCGATTAGCTCTGAGACGATTTCCTTAAACCGTTCCCGTTGTGCTGCCTCGTCTTCCCCTGCCAAGGCCTGACGAAGCTTCACAATGGCTGCGTCTACTTTCGGGCCGGAAATCGCAGCGCGCGCCCCGCCGTTAAGATACTTGCAAACGACCCGGGCCGTTTTGATTTCGTGAGCCTGGGTCCGCAGGGCCACGTCGATGGCTTCCAGAAGTTCGCGGTCCCCCTCTTCCGCCCAAGCGGTTGAACCACTGATAGCAACCGTCAGCCAGACGACGACTAGCCAATGCTGTCGCCTGCGAACCAATTCCGCCCCCTCGCCGTACTGCATAGCGCATCCTCCCCAAGTAGTAACATCCGCGTTCGCTGCAATATGAGGTTTGGCCAAGTCGGCGTCAACGAATTTGATCGCTCGGGAAATCGTTTTCCGGCTGGCCGAAAACGTTTCCTGATCGCCCGTCGAGAAACTACTCCAGCCGTGCGGGGTTACTTCTCAAATAAGGCACCGTCGATCTATATGGGCATATTCCGCTTGTAAAAATACAGGGTTCTCCGTACAACGAATTCCCTAGTCATTCTCGTCAAAATTTCACATCATGAAAATCAGATTCTCACAGGTAAAGTCGATAAACGCTTCGCTGGCTTTCTCCTTTTGCTGAGTCTACTCCTCTTCTCTTCTTTCTCTTCAAAGGAATGGTGCTCCTATGAGTTACCGAGCGCAACGTGTTTCCACAGATCGGAAACAGGCCTTTACGTTGGTCGAATTACTGGTGGTCATTGCGATCATCGGGGTGTTAGTCTCGCTGCTTTTACCGGCGGTGCAACAAGCCCGCGAGGCGGCGCGGCGGATGCAATGTTCTAACAATTGCAAGCAGTTAGGTCTGGCTTTTCACAACTACCACGATACGTTCCGCAGCTTCCCGTTCAGTTGGAACTTTACCACCGACATGAACGCCTCGAGTTGGGGAACCCAACTGCTGCCGTTTATGGAACAAGGCAACCTGGCAGACCGCATTGATCCCAAGGTTCCTTCGTTCAACGAAGCGGCATCAATGGGCTTTCCGTCTGCCTCGGTCACCTCGAACCTGGCGGCCATTGCCACCCCGGTCGAAATGTTCATGTGCCCTTCGGCCACCGAAGCCGAAACGCACGAGTACAAAATTCCTCAAGGGGCGATGGCCAGCGGCATTCCGCCGATGGATTTAACCTGGAAAGCATCGCGGAGCGATTACATCGTCACATCAGGCGTTTTCGGCGATTTCAGCACACTGGCCTACTCAGGCGTCGGCCAAAGCGACCGTAGCGGAGCCCTGACCAACACCGGCTACGGAGCCGCTAGTAAAGCTTCGCGGATGGCCGATATCTTAGACGGCACCTCGAACACATTCCTGGTTGGCGAACGGCTTGGAGGCTCGAATGTTTACAAGAAACGCCAGATCGACCCGACGCTGACCTCGCAACTGGGGTCGACGCAAGGGGGAGCCTGGGCAGACGTTCTCAATGGCGAGCATTGGGTGGCCGGTTCGTTGTACGACGGTTCGTACACTTCCAGTGGTGGCCCGTGCCCGATCAACTGTTCGAACATGCGCTCGCACGGGTTCTTTTCGTTTCACCCCGGCGGGGCGGAATTCTTAATGGGGGATGGCTCGGTTCAGTTCGTTTCGTCGAACGTCTCGGCCCACACGTTTGCTTCGCAAATCACCGCTAAAAACGGTGAAGTCATTGCCAACAACTAGTTAGATTTCCCCAGAAGGACTCTTCATGCGTTCGCCCATGCAGTTGCTTTTCTTGTGCTTGACGGTATCGCTGTGCTCCCTTGGGTGTAGCACGAACGAGCACGAGTACTTCGCCAAGTCGACCGTCCCGGTTACCGGCAAGGTAACCGTCGACGGCGTGGCCCCTGGCAGCCCGATCGTTATTAAATGTCATCCCGAAGGTGGCCTCGATACCGAGCATCCTTCGGTCACCCAAGCCCTGACCACCCCGGAAGGAACCTTCAACCTTTCCACCTACGAAGAAGGAGACGGGATCCCTGCCGGTAAATACCAAGTCACTTTCTTTTGGGGAAAGTTCAATCCGATCTCAGGCAGCTATGGCGGTCCCGACAAACTAAAAAACCGCTACGCCAAGCCTGACAAAACCCCAATCACGTTAGAAGTCACCGGCAACGAACCGATTGATATGGGAGTGATCGCCTTAACAACAAAGTAGGGCGCTCGTGGCCTCGCGAGTTTGAAGTTTTCAGTGTTCAGTTTTCAGTGGGAATTGCCAGTAAAAGCCCCCACCCGCCGCGCGCTCTTCTCCCGTCCCCTCGCCCCTCCGGGGAGAGGGCTAGGGTGAGGGGCCGCAGTACGTAAAAACAACCATCGGTAACTCCCACTGAACACTTCAAACTGAAAACTCGCGCAGCGCCGTATTCTATTTCACAACAAGGGGCGTTCGTTCTTGGTACGATGTTGCTGCGGCAGGGGGGCCGGTTTACTCATCTTAGTTACCGAGGCGAACGATGCGTTGGGGATTGCTTTTAATTGTTTTGGGCCTTTGCGGCACCACAACTGGCACGGTCGAAGCTGCGGAAACGGAACCCTGGAACGATCCTTTTTGGTCGCTGCTGCACGAGCCGGCGGCGATTGCAGAATTGCAATTAAACGCCGACCAGCAGCAAGCGTTTCATGCCCTGCGAGACGATCTCGACCTGCGTTTCTTTCCGCTCCGCAATCAAACGAAAGAAGTCGCCACCGCTGGCACGCTTAAAATCATCGCAGAAGCACGCGAGAAGTTGTCAGACTTGCTCGAACCGCAACAGTTCCAACGTTACCAGGAATTGGTTTTACAGCGGCTTGGCAACGACGCATTTCTGCATCCCTTGGTCGTCGACCGGCTGAAGTACAACGCTGCCCAGCAGGCCAAGCTCGAAAAGATCAGCGCTGAAACCAACGAAGCCGCCGCAGCGTTGCGTCAAGCGGTAGCGGACCAAACCAAAGACCGCACAGCCGCCCAGCAAGAGTACACCAAGCTGCTGGAACGCCAGCAAAAGAAGCTGTTGGGGGTTCTCACTCCCATTCAGCAATCCGCGCTGCGTAAGGTCGTCGGGCAACCTTTTACCGGCCTAAAAACGAGCCAACCTCACTTTCGCGCCCCCGACTTTAGCACCGCAGGAGAATGGCTCAACTCTTCGCCTCTCTCGCTTAAAGAACTGCGTGGCAAAGTGGTGGTCGTCCACTTCTACGCGTTCGGCTGCATCAACTGCATTCGCAACTACCCTTGGTACCTGGAATGGAGCGAGAAGTTTAAAGACCAAGAGGTCGTCATCGTCGGCATTCACACCCCGGAAACCAACGCCGAACAAAACAGCGCCTCGGTCCGCCGCAAAGCGACCGAAGCCAAGTTCCGCTTTCCGATTCTGATCGACGCCAAGAAAGAAAACTGGAACGCCTGGGGCAACTCGATGTGGCCCTGCGTCTACGTGATCGACAAACAAGGCTACCTCCGCGAACAATGGGCCGGCGAACTAAAATGGCAAGGCAACGACGGCGAGAAGTACATGCGTTCGAAGATCGAAGCGCTGCTAACCGAATAGGGCGCTCGTGCCGCGCGAGTTGGAAGTTTTCAGTGTTCCGTTTTCAGTGGGAATTGCCAGCAGAAGCCCCCACCCGCCGCGCGCTCTCTTCCGGTCCCCTCGCCCCTCCGGGGAGAGGGCTAGGGTGAGGGGCGGCAGCACGCTAAGGCAACCAACGGCTACTCCCCCACTGAACACTAGCGAAGCCCCGGCGAGACCAGAGAAGAGTACCTAACTTAGTAAAGTATCTATCTGCAACTCTTCACTGAAATCGGAACACTGAAAACTTCAAACTCGCAGCCCCTGAACACTTCAAACTAACCGACTCGCACCTCTATCAACAGCGAGTTCAACGCTTCCGCAGCACTGGCAGTTTCTGGCAGCTTGCTCTCCGCATAGGCGGCTTCTAGTTCTGCGATGAGTCGATCGTATTCGCGCTGGTGAAACGTGATGTCGGCTTGGTCGAGGGTCCCTTTCTCAGGCCCTTCTATTTTTTGCTGGATCAATTCTGGCAATTGCGGCAAGCGGAACGATTCGTTCAGCCGCCCGAGGTTCGCTTCGATCTCTCCGGTGCGCATCAAATGAATACCGGTCAGCAGCACGCGGTAAACGTATAGCAGCGGTTTGACGCGCGGAGGCTCTTCCTGGGCGAACAGCTTCCACTGGTTGGCAGCGAAACCGAGATAGTGGTGCGCGTGATGACGGGTCACGCAGCCAGCGGCCAGCTCGCCCAGGCGTTGATGCGCAGGCGAACTCTGCACCACCAGCGGCGAAAGAACCTGCTCCAGGACGTATCCATTCTTCTTCAGCATCAAGCTGAAAAACTTCTTCACGTCGTGCGTCACTAAGTCCAATTCCAGGCCATCGTAAACGCCCGACTTCTCGACCGTCTCCGGCCCCGTCGTCAGCCCCACTACCTCTTCCACCGGCAACACATGCACGCCCCGCAAATCAAAGTCAGAATCAGGCGAAGGGAAACCATACAAATGCGCCCCGCTGATCGTGGCAAATAGCAGCGGGTAGGGATGCTGGTCGACGTGTTGTTGCAGACGTGGTTCGTGGTTCATGATTCGCTTGTTGGGATCGGTGGGAGAGTTACGGTTGGTTGCTCTAGCGTGCTGCTAGCCCTCTCCCCGGAGCTTCGCTAGTTTTCAGTTTGAAGTTTGAAGTGTTCAGTGGGGAGTTGCTGATGGTTGTTCTTGCGTGCTGCCGCCCCTCACCCTAGCCCTCTCCCCGGAGGGGCGAGGGGACCGGAGAAGAGCGTGCGGCGGGTGGAGGCTTACATCTACAACTCTTCACTGAAAACTGAACACTGTAAACTTCATACTCGCAGTCCTTGAACACTTCAAACTAACCGCAGCTCCCCTATTAAGGCCGGAACTCGTGCGTAACCTGGATCGTTCCTACGATCTTGTCGTTGAACGTCTCCAGTTCCTCGGCGGGTACCCACAACTCTAGCGACTCGGGGCCTCCGACGTTTTGCACCGGGAATCGCTGGACGTATTCCGCATCGACTTCAAATTGCAGCACGTAACCGACGAAGCCAGAGTTTTGGTCTTTGGTATTCCACTGCTTGGCAATGAAGATCGCATACTCTTCGGTTAACACCGGGTAAAAGATCGGTTGCCAGTCGAGCCGGGGTGGAAAGCGTTTCCACTCGCTTGCCACAATCAAATCAAGTTCCGCTTGACCGACAGGGCGGTAAAGCGTTTTCATGTTGGTCGTATTCATGATGTTTGTTTAAACCGATCCATCTGGTCTTTCTCTTGCTTCGTTCCCCTCAACCAACAAACCGGCAGCCTCACGCCGAGCTGTCATCAAAAACGCATTCGCGGTTTCATAATTCGGTCGATCTGGCAAACGGGTTTTCGCGACGGCGTCGGTGAACTGCCGATGCAGCTCAGCCCGTAGCTTTTCGGTTTCATCCCAGGGGACTTCGCCTCGTTTGATGGCCAGTAGTTGCTCGCGGTGCTCTTCGACGCGGACCTGAACGTGTCCTTCGCGCAGGACATGAATGCCAGACATCAGCAAGCGGATCAGGTGCATCACGTGTTTCCATTTCACGCGTCCCTGATTGCGGATGTCGGCTTGCATTTTTTTGAACTGCGAAAACACATAGCCGTTATAAGTCTGGAACACCAGCTTCGACAGGAAGATCGACCGCATGTCAAGCAGCTTCTGCGCCAGCGGCGTCGCCTTTTCGACCAACGGAGAATAGAGACATTCCAGCACGTTCGGGTTCGCTTTCAAGGCCAGCACCAGAAATTTCTGTACTTCCCAATAAGCTTCTTGCGTTTCGTCGCACTCGATCTGTTCTGGCACGCCTGCCAACGACCAATGCTGCTCGGCCGTCGGCAAATAAATCCCCCGCCGATCGATATCCGACCCCTCGTCCGCCAGGCCGTATGCCTGCGAACCGATGATGCACTGGTAGATCACCTGTTGGTACAAATCGCCATGCTGATCGAGCCCTCGCCCGGCGCTGAGTTGTCCTTCTTTGAAGAAGGCCAATTGCGAAATCTCGCTCGGTTTGAGCATATCTTCCACGCCGTCTAAAAAACGGACGCGATAGTCGTGCGTTAAATCGACCGGCGACTTCACCACCACACCCACCGCCCCCCGAGGATGCAACACCCGCCCCGCCTGGCCCACCACCTCGCGCAAGGTCACAACCTGGGTGCCGGCCGAGTAGATCAAGTTTTCAGGATGATGGGTGGACATAGCTGCGTTCGTTTGAAGTGTTCCGCCAAGAGTGGCTGGCTGGAATCGTGTGTCGGTTTTCTGACGGTAGTTTAATAGAGCGTATTTCGGTGAGACGGTTCGTGCGGGAGTAAAGTCTTCCGTGGGGAGTTGCCGTTGCGTGCTGCGCCCCTCACCCTAGCCCTCTCCCCGGAGGGGCGAGGGGACCGGAGAAGAGCGTGCGGCGGGTGGAGGCTTCTACTGGCAACTCTTCACTGAAAACGGAACACTGAAAACTTCACACTCAAATAATAATAGACAAGTTTACACTTACTTCACAAAATCGTCAGCACTTGCTTTCACACGCTCGCACTTGACCGAGAGAGTTGACGATGAATTCTTTGCCTCATCCCAGCGTGCCCCCGGCTGGCACATCGTCTGATTTTCCGCTTCCTTGTTTTCCGACTTGGCATTTACCGCCAGCGGTGCGTGACTATGTCATTGGCGAAGCGACCGCTTCGCAGACGCCTGATGCGGTGGCGGCGACCTTGGTTTTGGGGGTTTGCAGTGCGGCGATTGGGGGCAAGGTAAGCATTGCGGCCCGGCCTGGTTGCTCGCAGCCAAGCAACTTGTTTGTGGCCGCCATCAACGACGGAACCAACCACGAAGCCAGTCTCTTCACGCGAATTCGGCGACCGCTGGAAGTGATTGAAATGGGGCGAGTCAACGCCGCCCGCAGCGTTCAAGCCGAAGAAAAGTCACGTCTGCGTCAGGCCCACCTTCGCCTCCGCGAACTGGAACGGGACTTCGCCCGGCCGCAAGCATTTGCCTTGGCAAAAGAGATCGCCGACAACCCGCTGCTGCCGGTCCCTCGGTTGATTCTCGACGATAGCAGTACGGCCAAGCTCAGTACGGTTCTGGCCCAGCAGCAAGGGCACATCGCCCGCTTCTCTGGCGTGGCCGCCGTGCGCGAACTTTTGGCCGGCAGCGCGGCTCAAAGTAATCTGGCTCGGCAAGAGCTTTATCGCAAAGCGTACCGGGGCGAAAGTATCACGCTCGATCAGCCAGGCGGACAGCGAGTGGCGCTCCAGCAAACGGCCATCACCTGCGTCTGTGCGATCCCTCGTTCCGCCGTTGAAGGTTTGCACAAACGCCCGCAGCAGAGCAGGGGAGTCACCGATTGTTTTCTGCTGGCCATGCCAAAAAGCAAGCTGGGGCAACGCAAGATCGCTCCGCCAGCGGTCGCGGAAGCTTGTAACCAGCAGTACGCCACCCTGGTGCAAGACTTAATTGCGATCGAAGGGCACGCCACGCTCCGGCTCAGCGATGCTGCTCGGCACAGCTTCGAGGCGTGGGAGGCCGAAGTCGAAACGATGCTGGCCCCCGATGCCCCGCTGGCCTCGTTTGCAGCTTGGGGCGACAACCTCACCGGCAACACGCTGCGAATCGCCGCCGTGCTGCATTGCATCCGTCAACAAAAGGAAGGCGAATTACCTGATACAGACGTTTCCGCCGAAACCATCGAAGCCGCGATCGGCATCGCCCAGTTCTTCCTGGCCCACACCGTCGCCGCCCTGCAAACGATGCAAAACGCTCCCCCCAAGCCCGAACCCCAAACTCCACCAGCCGCCAGCGATAACCGGTCGCCCGTTCCCACGCCAGCCGACGCCGACCAGCTTCTCCCTAACAACGAATCGGTCGACCAACAGCAATCCGCTTCGCCCACAAAATTCGTGGCACCGGCAAAACCTCTCCTCACCGAAGGCAGCCAGCCTGACTGGGCCGCTTCACCAAAACCTCTTTCTATGAACCCAGGTCAACACGTTTGCACCTCCAACACCTCGGAACAACCACCACCCCGGCCAGGCCGTCCCCCAAGAAAGTTTCGCGGCAAACCGGTCGGCAGTGGCAAACGAAAGCACTGACGTCTCTCTCCTAATATCGCAGCCACACTTTATCTAGATACTTCTAGATCCCCAATCATCTTGTCGCCCTCGTCGACACGCATGTCGCATTAAATGACATGCCTAAACCTCTCACGAATTCTGGCATAACACTTTTCATCAGCGTCCAGAATTGCTTTCCATAAAACCTCGTCGATACCTAGGCATTTTTCAGCTTCGTGCTTACGTCAAGGCAATTCCCTTAGCAATTCCGCGATTCGCCCGTTCTACGGCATGCTGATTGCGAATGGCAACCTTCGATCTATGTCTTTCTTTGCCGCTGACCTTACGCTTTGTATTTCTTGCGGCGATGAAGGGTTGCAACCTCTACCCCGGAATTTGGAAAGAGAACGAGAACGGATGAAGGGAAATTCATCGAGAGGGCGAACGAATCGTATCGCTGGCTTTACCTTGGTTGAACTGCTCGTGGTGATTGCCATCATTGGCGTCTTGATCGCGCTGCTGCTCCCAGCCGTGCAGCAAGCCCGCGAAGCGGCGCGTCGCATGCAATGCACCAACAACATGAAGCAAATTGGTATCGCCCTGCACAACTATCACGATACCTTCGGCAAGTTTCCATGCTACGAGTTTCTCGATCTCAACCACTGGTCGGGGCACGAATACAAGTCAGGCTGGGTCAGTAATCTTTTGCCTTACTTAGAACAGGGCAACCTGCAAGATCAATACAACTTCAATTATACCTGGATGGACGCGAACAACGCCCAAGTGGTAACGCAGAAGCTGCCAGCATTCGAGTGTCCCTCGACCCCAAGCGGAACCGAACTAATCGGTACCGACAACTTCGCCGCCGAATACACCAGCATCAACTCCGAAGTAAAAGGCTGGTCTGCCGATTACGCCGGCAACAGCGGTCAGCGGGCTTCGCTGCTACTGCCCAACGCTCAAACGAAGGAAGGCCGCAAAGGATTTTTCGTGCGCGCCTTTCCGGTTCAGCCTCAGCGGTTCCGCGACATCACCGACGGCACGACCCACACCATCGCGGTTTGGGAATCGGCCGGTCGCAGTAAGGTTTATCTGTTTGGCAAGCTGTGGACCGACTCGTCAGGCGTGCCCCTCAAGGTGTCTCCCGATAACTGCGCGTGGGCCTCGGGCAACTCGTTTTTCATGCAATCGTGGAGCCGCGACGGGACGGCCAATGGTGGTTCGTACGTTGTGAACGCCACGAATAAGAACTCGCAACCGTTTTCATTTCACCCCGGCGGAATCAATGTTCTGGCGGTCGATGGTTCGGTTCACTTCGTTCCAGAAACAATCAACGCAATGACCTATATGGCCTTGGTTACGCCAGCGATGGGCGAGGTCGTCAGTTCGGAAGGGGCGTTTTAAGTGATCCGTAATTTCGCCTCTCCAGCAATCCTCATCCCCCTTCTGCTAACCACCGTGACGCAGCTTGGTTGTCAGCAAGAGTCGTCGCTTGCCGTCTATCCGGTCAGGGGAACGCTGACTGTCAACGGCGAGCCTGCCCAAGGTGCCATCCTTGGTTTTCACCCAACGCAAGGCGACTTGGACGAACGTGGCACGATTCCTGCTGGCAAAGTCAAGCAAGACGGCACGTTCGCCGTCTCGACATTCGACGTCGAAGATGGAGCGCCCGCCGGGGAATATAAGGTTACCGTGTTTTGGCCACAGTTTCCCGGACGAGACGACCCAGGCGACGACCGCCTGCGTGGCAAGTACGCTTTGCCAGCCAAGTCGACCACCAAGGTGACCATCACCCCAGGGGAAAACAAGCTACCGCCGATCGAACTGAAAGCTTCCAATATGCTGCGTGGCGAATGACCCCATTGGTGATAAGGCGACGTTCTCGTTCGCAAATTCAGTCCACTTCGATTTCAACCTGGCAGCCAGCGATCGCACTTCTGCTGATTGCCGCGCTGGTGGGATTTGTCGGCTGCGCCGCAGGGGACGCCTCGGCATCCCCCTCTGACACGGCACAGCAATCACCCCAGCGCGAACCCGCCAGTCAGCCGCCTGGCTCGGCAGGCGTGCCAATTGTGGTTACACCGCTGAACGAAAACCGCTGGCGAGTCGAGCATTTGTGCGGTACCAGCGAGATTCCAGCTTGGCCAACACGTATCTGCGCGTTGGCATTCGCGGACGAAATGCTGGCCATTGGCATGCCCCCAGCAGCCGCCTCTAGCTCGGCGACCGGCTTCCCCGATTACCTTCGCCCGCAACTCGAAGGGGTGGTCCCCGTTTATCAAATGCTGGGGACAATGCTGCCAGACTTTGAAACGATCGTGCAGTTGCAACCTGACTTGATCCTGACTTCCAACACCGATCCGCAAACGTACGCCCAACTCTCGAAGATCGCCCCCGTCGTCGTCCTGCAGCGAAGCAGTTGGGACGATCAGCAGCGGATTCTCGATGTCGGCAACTTGCTGGGCAAAGAACAGCAAGCCCAAGCCGTGCTGGCCGCTTATCAAGCGCAGGTGGCCGCCGCCAAGGCAATCTTGCAGCAGAAGATCGGCATTCAACCGGTTTCCTTCTTTCGCGTTTTCGGTCGCCAGATGTATATCCACGGGCACACCCGAGGGGGGCTGCTGCTCTACGACGAACTCGGTCTGAAACCGCCAGCGCTGCTCAACGATTCACCGCGCGGCTACATGCTTTCTCCAGAGGCCCTCTTGCAGTTGGATGCGGAGCATTTATTTGTCGCGGCGGAAAACAACCTAGGTGCTCAACGTTCGTGGGAAAGTTTACTCAGCCATCCTGCATGGCAACGTGTGCCAGCGGTGAAGCAGAAACACGTTTATCCAATTCAAGCGCAACATCAATGGCTCGTCCCAGGCATACAAGGGAAGTCGCGGATGATCGACGAGATTGTCGCCGCCCTAGCTCCGGAATCGCTCGCTGAAGTTCAGCAAGCTGCCACCGCAGCCTACGAGGCCCAGCGGCCATGATGCGGCAAGTGGCCAGTTGGTTTTATTGTCTGTTGTTCGCAGCAGCCTTGTTGTTGCTGATGGGGCTCTCCTTACGCCTGGGGCCCACGCCCACGAGTAGCTGGGATGCCTGGAACGCCTGCTTCGCTTACGACGATGCCAGCGATGCCCAATTCGCCATCCGGCAGATTCGCCTCCCCCGCACGATTCTGGCCGCGATCATCGGGGCATCGCTGGCCACTTCCGGCGCCATCATGCAAGGCGTTACCCGCAACGACTTGGCTGGTCCCACGATTATGGGGCTTAGCAGCGGCGGAACGTTTTGTCTGCTGCTGGGCTTGTTGTTGCTGCCGGGTCTTGGATTCAACCAAGCGATCTGGCTTTCGTTCCTGGGAGCGGGGCTCGGCTATTTCACGGTATACAGTGTCGCCTTCCTGGCTCGCGGAGGAATTACCCCTGTTCGCCTAGCCTTGGCCGGCACGGTCGTTTCGATCTTGCTGAGCGCCTTCACGCAAGGCTTAACGATCTACTTCACGCTGCACGACGAGATGCTTTACTGGACGGTCGGTGGCATCGCGAATACTTCCTGGCCGCAAGTTGCAACCGCGCTACTTCCCGCCTTGCCAGGCATGCTGGCCGCTTTGCTGTTGGCTCCTTCGATCACCCTATTGAGTCTGGGCGAAGAAGTCGCTGGCGGGCTCGGACAACGCACGCAGTTGGTTCGCACCGTCGCGACGCTTAGCGTTCTGCTGCTCACCGGCGGAGCCGTGGCGGTGGCTGGCCCGGTTGGTTTTGTGGGCGTGATGACACCCCACCTCGCCCGCTACCTGGTCGGCTACGACTATCGGAAGATTATCCCACTGACAGCGCTCCTTGGCGCAATTTTAACGGTTGCGGCAGACATCGCTTCTCGTACGGCAATCGATGGCCAAGAGATCCCTTTGGGGCTTTTCACGTCGATGATCGGAGCAACCTTCTTCATCGCTTTGGCACGGCGAAGAAGCTCGCAGCGAGGAGGGCCGCACTGATGTCCAGCCACCTCCGCACGCTTCTCTTGGTACTCGCCATTGTGATCGTCGCCAGCCTGGTTAGCATGAGCCTGGGCAGCCACTGGATGTCGCCGACTTCCCTGGCCAGCAGCTTGCTTGGTTACGGCCACGCAACCCACGAAATGATACTTTGGTCGTTTCGTTTACCTCGCGTGCTGCTCGTCTTACTGGTCGGCTGGGCCATCGCTATTTCCGGCGTCCTCATGCAAGCCGTCCTCCGCAACGACCTGGCCGAACCTGGCATCTTGGGCGTAGCCACCGGGGGCAATCTGGGCGTGACCTTGGCGCTGATTCTATTCGGCACGCAGATCGCATCTCCCTGGTCGCTGCCGGCCATGAGCATCGCAGGCGGCTTGTTGGCTGTGCTGCTCGTATGTGGCTTGGCCATCGATCGAAGTGGTATTTATCCGGCGCGGCTGCTGCTGACTGGGGTGGCCGTGAGTGCAGCGTTAGGGTCTTTCACACTTGTTCTTTCGTTGAACATCGACCGACAAATCTACGCGCAAGCCCTTGCCTGGGCGACCGGCAGTTTCAACAAGGCCGATTGGAACTATGTCCTCGCGCTCGCGGTTTGGCTCGTCGTTCTCATGCCGATCGTGCTCGCCATTTGTCCCGTACTGAACATCCTCCGTCTTCGTGATGAAAACGTGATCGGCCTTGGCCTGAACGTCTTTCAGTGGCGAGTTCTGCTCCTGGTTCTCGCCGTCGCGCTGGGCGCTGCGGCCATGGCCATGTCTGGCGGCATTGTCTTCCTGGGATTAATCGCCCCCCACCTAGCTCGGCGCCTGGTCGGCCCGCAGCATGGCTGGCTGATTCCAGCCGCTGGACTGATGGGAATGCTGCTGCTGTTAGTCGCCGACACCGCCGGTCGAACGTTGTTTGCTCCGGTCGAAATTCCCGCAGGCATCATGGTCGGCGGGGTAGGGGGGATCTATTTCGTGTACCAACTGATGACAACCAAGGGATAACCTTCATGACGCACGCCAATCGACTTTACTGCGATCAGTTGACCCTGGCCTACGATCAGACCGAAGTCGTCCATCAACTGTCGCTCGAGATCCCCGTCGGCCAAATCACGACCCTCATCGGCCCGAACGGTTGTGGCAAATCGACGTTGCTCAAAGGACTTGCCCGGCTGCTTCGTCCGAAGCAAGGTGCGGCCTACCTCGATGGCAAAGCCATTCACCTCCAATCAACCCGCCAGGTCGCCCGACAATTGGGTGTTTTGCTGCAGAACCCTGAGGCCCCGGAAGGTTTAACCGTGCGCGAACTCCTTGCCCTGGGGCGTTATCCTCATCAAGGGTTCTTCGGGTCGATTACTTCCGCAGACGAATCGAAGATCGACCAAGCCCTGCACGTCGCCGGAATCGAACACCTCGCCGAGCGTCCCCTGGGGGAACTCTCGGGTGGCCAGCGGCAACTGGCCTGGATTGCGATGGTCTTGGCCCAAGATACCGAAATCATCCTGCTCGACGAACCGACCACGTTTCTCGATATGGTCCATCAACTGGAAGTCCTCGACGTCCTCGACCGGCTGCAGCGCGAACAAGCACGAACCATCGTGCTGGTGTTGCACGATATCAATCACGCTGCTCGCTACTCACATCACTTGGTTGCAATAGAGGACGGAACCATCGTCGACCAAGGTTCCCCCCGCCAGATCGTTACCCCGCAACTTCTGGCCAACGTCTTCCGCATCGCTGCCAGCGTGCTGATCGATCCAGAGTCCGCTTCCCCGTACTGCATCGCCCGGCGGCCGCTACCACAGCGGCAAGCGGTGTAACGAGCTTGCTAGTGTTGCTCACAAAACAACGAACTTTACTCCTCGAAACTTAGGATTGACGAGAATGTCGAATACCGCTCCCATCTTGCTTAACGGTGAATGGAAGGCTGCTCAGCACAGCGAAACCTTTACCGCCCAAAACCCCATCACGCAGGAAGCACTGCCCGGCAGTTATCCTGTTAGTACCTGGGAAGATTGCGACGCCGCCCTGACCGCAGCAGCGGCGGCAGCCGACGAACTGGCCCCTACTTCTTCCGGCCAAATTGCTCAGTTCCTCCGACGATTCGCCGACCTGATGGAACAACATCGCGAATCACTCGGACAGTTGGCCAGCCGCGAAAGTGGTTTGCCCGCCGAACATCGTCTGGCAGGCCGCGAGATGGATCGCACGACCGATCAAATTCGCCAAGCTGCCGACGCTGCCGAGCAGCGCTCGTGGAAGCAAATCTCGATCGAAACCAAACGCGATCTCCGCTCGATGTTGGCCCCTATCGGCCCGGTTGCCATCTTCAGCCCGAACAACTTCCCGTTCTCTTGGAACACCCTCTCTGGCGGCGACTTCGCCTCGGCAATCGCGGCAGGCAATCCGGTCATTGCTATCGCTAACTCTGCCGCGCCCGGCACCACCCAAGCCCTCGCCGAGCTGGCGTTTCAAGCTGCGCAAGCAGCGGAACTCCCAGCCGCGATGGTTCAACTTTTGTATCGTTTGAACCACGAAGACGGCAAACGCCTGGTCGCAGATCCACGCCTCGGAGCGACCGCGTTCACCGGCAGCACAGCCGCCGGGCTCGCCCTGAAAGCTGCCGCCGACCAAGCCGGCAAGCCGATCTACGTTTCCCTTTCCAGCGTCAACCCGCTGGTCTTTCTCCCCGGGGCGATTCGCGAACATGGCGAGCAGTTGGTCAACCGCTACAGCAACGTCTGCCTGAAAGGAACGGGCCAGTTCTGCACCCAGCCGGGGTTGGCGATTGTGATCGATGGAGAGGCGTCTCAACGCTTCATCGCTGCCATCACCGCCAAGTTCAATGCAGCCACGCCAGGCACGCTCGGCTCGCAGAAGACGCTCGACAACCTCGTCCAACAGATTAACGTCCTCAAGCAGGCCGGGGGCAAAGTCATCAGCGACGCAGGCCAAGCCCCCGGCGCTGGCTTCAGCCACCCGAACACCTTGTTCCAAGTCAGCGGCGCCGACTTTCTGGCCTCGCCGCAAGCGCTGCAAACCGAAGCCTTCGGCAACACGGCGCTGTTCGTGGTGTGCCAAGACGTGGCGGAAGCGAAGTCGGTGATCGACGCGCTGCATGGCCAATTGGCTGGCGGCATCTACAGCAGCACCGATGGTTCCGACGCCGCAGCCTACAACGAACTCGCCCCGCGACTTCGCCGCAAAGTGGGCCGCTTCATGAACGACAAGATGCCCAACGGCATGCCGGTTAGCATCGGCATGGTCCACGGCGGCCCGTTCCCTGCCAGCGGGCACCCCGGTTTCACCTCGGTCGGCATCCCCCACGCCCTGCGCCGCTTCGCGATGCTCCAGTCCTACGACCAAGTTCGCCCAGCCCACCTGCCAGAAGAACTGAAAAACAAAAACCCAACCGGCAACCTCTGGCGCAACATCAACGGAACCTGGACCACCGCAGACATCCCCGCCGATTAACCCAACAATCGCGGCCCCTTTCCTTCAAGGCCCAACCCACACTTCCCCCGTAACGCGGCGCACCGCCAGGGGAAGCGTGGGCAAGGGGGCACATGCGGAAAGGTGAATTAGATGGAGGACCTCTCCGTCCAACCGTTGAACCTCAAACGATTTGAGGACCTAAGTCAGAAGCTCACTCTGGCACGTGATAACGTCGCACAAGGGCTAGAGAGGGTCGTTCCAGACGTGACGCGATGGATGATTCAAGACCGCTGGTTCAGGACGACATCGATCACGACACGAGCATCGCGACCAGTAACCCCTGGTGGAAATCGCTTGGCATTCGTCAACAGACGGAACGTTACCTACGGGCCAACCAAGCAACGGAATTAGCCAAAGAACAACCCGAACGAGCTGCCGCTGCCTCCCATCCCACTCAAACCACCAAAAGCGGCGCAGAATCCGGCGCAGTCGGGGCACGGTTTCCTCGTAAAACTCGCTGGGAGAACTGCCAGCGCATAAAAAACCCCGGAAAAACCGGGGTAAAGCGAACTATTGCGAATCTGTACAAAAGTCCACTATGGGCGATATTGGATTCGAACCAACGACCCCTGCCGTGTGAAGACAGTGCTCTAACCAACTGAGCTAATCGCCCGATATCTAAGTTGTTCGGTAGAAAGGAGTTGCCGCTTTAGGCTAAGTTTTTGGGCTAACGCGGTTTGTGCTGCTTTCGTGACGTAGTTTACCTCTCGAAACGCGTTTTTGAAAGCGGAGGTCTTTGAATTCCCCCCTTTCTCTTTTCCGGAAGGACGCGTGCTGCGGGGGAAGGTTCGTGGGTGGGGGGATTTCGACGACGACCAGGCCCAGGCCGGGCAGGCACGAAAAAGCCTCCAGTTCCGAGGAAGGGGAACTGGAGGCTGCGTTTTTGCCGTGCAGCGATTCGCTTAGAACGAGGGCACCGCTTGCGGTGGGCCTGGCTTCTTTTTGTGGGAAGAAGCAGCCGGAGGATTCGCTGGGGCGTTGGTTCGCTTGGGGCTTGGCCCTGGCATCTTTTCCTCCGGTAGCCAAAAGCTTGTACCAGGCTGAATAATCGTCAAGAGCCCCTGCGTAGAGGCAGGCTCAGCGGTTTGGAATTGAAAGCGAGGCAGCGAAGTCGACTGGTTACTGGCTGGCGTTGGCGGCACATAAACTTGGGGTGGTTGTCCATGTGTGCCCAAACCGGAATTCATTATTTGCGGGTACTGCGGAGGAGTAACATATAGCGATGGCGCGGCTTGCCTCGTTGCCTTGTTGTCGCTGTTGCCATTGCTACCATAGGGTGGCGAGAAGGTGGGGGAATAGGCTGGGCCTGGCTGGGGTGCCTCGTTCCACGGGAATGGGTTGCTGCCGGTTAGGTCTTCCACGCGGCGGGTGATGATCTGATCGGCGTGTTCTGCTCGCTTCTGCAGATGCTCGCGGCTGGCCTTTAGCTTGGCTTCGGCCTGGTCGAGTTGCTGGCGTTGTCTCTCCATGCGGTGCTCGAAGGCCTGCGTGACGACCGCACGCAGCTCTTCCGCCAAACGGTCTTCTTCCTCCGGCTTACCGGCGGCTTGCTTCACTCGCCGGGCCAACTCGGCAGCTTGCTGTTCCAACTGCCGGTACTCCGGATCGTGGTCGAACAATGCAATCGGAGGCTGATAAGTAGGCTGCCAGCCAGCGTAGCCTGGGCCAGGCAGTGTGCGACCACTAGGAAAAGCGGGCGCAGGGTACTTCCCGCTTGGCTGCTGATAGGTTGGCTGCCCAGGCAACGTCTGATTGTTTGGCTTCTCCCCGTTCAAAGCGTTCTTGAAGGATGCCACAGTCGGACTGGATAGAGAACGCCCGCCTTCGCCCCCTTCAGCCGCTTTTAGCAGTTCGTTCAGCTTCACTCCTTCTGCGGCTTTCATGCGGTTGATGAAATCTTGGTGCAGCTTGTTCACCACCTTGGGCATGAGAGTGCGATATTCTTCGTAAACCTTGTCGGAAACCATTAGGTCGAGCGAGCCTTCGTTATTCTCGGTGGCAGGATAGGCGACCACGCGATCGATGTCGGGGAGCTTGTCATCCTGGATCGCTTTAACGATTACCCGGGCGAGACTCTGCCGCCCCAGGTCGTCGAGATCTTGTATGCGGATCGACACCCATTGCTGCTGCGGCGAGACGACCACCAGATGTTCCTTGCCCACCAACGCCTCGGCGATGGCCTTTTCGTTCAGGCCGACGACTTGGCTGGAATTTCCGCGAACGTAGCCGCTGCCCCCTGTGGGACCGCCCCAGCGTCTACCCAATGCTTGAGGACTACGTTCAAAAGCAGGGCGTCGTTCGACTGCGGCCTTCATCTCTAACTCATCTGCGTTGGAGGTCGGTGGCTGGGACATCTCAGGCTCAAAGGTTTGCCCCATCAGTTCCCCCATTCGTTTATCAGCCAGCTCTTGCTTTCGCACATTAACTTGGAATTGCAAACGTGCGATGAGACCTGGCAGATATTTGCCATACTGTTCGTACCCTTCCCGCGAGAAGTGAATTCGCAGGGCGTTTGTCTTTTCGCTGATGCGAACTTCGACCGGCGTGGCTGGGGGATGAGGGTCCTTTTCGATTGCCCGCATAATCATTTCCCCTAACGACTGCCGTTCCGTGTCGGAGAAATCAGTGGTAGGGATGTTCTGACCGATCTTGCCATCGACAACCAATTCAACCCGCGTAAAACGTTCGAGGGCTGCGGCGATTGCCTTGACGTTGGCTTCGATCGGTTTTAGCTGAGGTGCTTCGTCGCTGATGGATTTACCATCCGCTGATGACGCTACGGTAGGGGCATCGAAGGAATCGGTTGTTTCGCTGGCAAGTTGAGAGACCGACGGTTGCTTGGCTTTCTCACCGGCCATTTGGTCCGGCAGACTACTACGTGATTGGGTCTTTGCTCGTTCGATCATCGGCCGCAGATCTTGCTCGAACTGGGCGTACTCTGCTTGGGAAAAGAGGATCCCCAAAGTTTTCTCCTTGGGACGATAACGAACGCTGACGCTTGTGTTGGGGTCCGTGCGATCGTATTTCATGGCCCGCAAAATCACCTGGCTCAACTGCTTGACAGCCGCGTCGTCTAACTGCGGCGTGGGTATCTCTTCCGTCACCTTGTCATCGACGACCACCCTCACGCTTAGACAATCCTTGATCAGCCTGGCAATCGCTTGCAGTTTACTTTCCGTGTCCTTGCCCCCAATGTCCTTAATCACAAATTCTTGGTTGGCGTGATTCTTGCCATCGACGACATCTTGCCTCTCGTTTTGGCTACTGTGGACCGATGGCTTTGTGGCAGGCAAGTCCGGGCGATCTCCGCTCGCCGGCACGTCGTCGGCCCCTGGGCCCATGGCATCGGGGGAATCGGTGGTGAAGCTGTCGGAGGCATTGAGAAGCTGATTTATTTTGACATCCACAATCTGATCGCGTCGCTCATGGACCTCATTCGCCAGACGTGCCCTCAGGGCCAGGAGCAAATTGGCATACTCTTTGACTCCTTCTGGGGAGAAGTGGATACACAAATATTGCTTGTTGTCTTTCTCGAAGATCATAATCTCCAAGGGAATTGCTGGCGGGTTGGGGGCTTGCTCGACGGCTCGAAAGATTGCCTGGCCCAATTGCTCGCGGGCCTGATCGTCGAATCCAGCGATGGAAAATTGGAATAAGTGCCGGTTTTCCTTCATCAACAGGACATCTTCTAACTGCTTGAGCGTTTTCACGATGGATGCATTCGTAACTTCGACCTCTTTCAACTCCACTTCCTGATGGAAGTACGTCGCGAGTCGATTTCCGTTACTTGATTTCTTCCCCGGAATCAGCACGAGTTCCGACGTCGATGGTTTCGCCTCGGAGGTCGGGGCTGCGGTACGGGATTCGGAAGGGGTAGCTGTGCCTGCAGCGATGCCCAGCAATTCTTCCACCCGGTTGCCCTGGCGTTCTTGCGATTGCTCTCTCAAGCGTTCAATCACGGTAGAGAGAAGCTTGCCGTACTCTTCGTAGCCTCGATTAGAAAAGTGGAGGTGCAGGCACTTGGCTGATGAGTTGTTTGAGCGCACTTCTTCAATGCGTTTTTTCGGCGGCTGGGGATCGCTTTCGATCGTCTTCTGGATAACCCGTCCCAGTTGCGCCAATGCTTCGTCATCCAAATCGTAGAGAGAGAGAGCCATCGCATTCCCGTTATCCTCGTTAATGAGGTACGCGTCGGAACAGGCTTGCAGGGACTTGGTGATCTCGCTGTCATTCACTGCGATGTTACTGAAGATCACCGCAACACGTTCGCCGTAGCTAGCCATGCCAGGGATAAAAGATTGCTGAGGTTCGCTCGTAGACGGGCCGTAACCACTTTGCTGCGGCACCGAGTGGTTGTTGCCATCAACTCCATAGCGTACTGACGCTCCGGGAGTGTTCGTTGTGCTGCTACCATAAGACCCGCCTGTGCTGGAAGATGGCGGCGGGGTGCCGGTACCCTTCGCCGATTGCGGCACCGAGAAGTTGTTGTAACCACCATAGCGTGCTGACGCACTTGGAATGGTTGTGGCGCTGCTACCGTAACCACTGGAAGATGGTGGCTGGGTGTCGGTACTCTTTGCCGGTTGCGGGACCGAGAAGTTCAAGGACGCACTTGGCACGGTTGCCGTCGCTGGGGTGTCCGCAGGAGCGACGGTTGCCGTGCCGCTGCTCTTGGGCGTGGCAGCAGAAATCGTCGTGGCAGATTTCACTTCGGCCGTGGGCTGCTCGGCTTTTTTCTCTTCGGTGACCTCCTCAACAGACGCCTCTACCACAGCCGGTTTCGTAGCGGCCGGTTTGTCGGGCTGTTCGGCGGTTTCGGCAACCGGGGGCACATCGGCAGTCGGCTTGGTTTCTTCTGGAACTTGGGCCCAGGCCGCCAGCGAGCCAACGGCTACCGCCGCGCCGCATGCGGTGATGAAGAGAGGCTTCCATTTCATACTTCGACTCCTCGGGGGTTGTGGCGGACGTCGTGCGTCGCGTTAAGGATTGTAACCGGGGGATTTGACAGTTGGGGCAGCCGAGCCCGAATTTTCAGACCAGACCGGTACCGGCGACACGGTTTCCCAAGTGGGCGCGGCCGGGGCGAATGGTTGCTGGGTTTGCTGATGAAGTTGCTCCGCTTCGCCCAGCAGCATCCCCGGCGAGAACTGCGGTGGCGGCTCCCACGAGAGGATTTCTTCCGGCACCAACTCCCCGTCAAGCGGCGAGATTTGCTGCGACTTCTGCGGTATCGAGAAACGGGGTGCCCACACCGGCTGCGGGGCGACAGCTTCTATGTTGGAATGGTTGGGGGTGTTCCTCTGCGGCGTGGACGGGGCCGTGGCTTCGGTGATTTCGCCGGGCGAATGCTGCGCAGGTTTCTCGCCGTACCGACCTTGCGAGGCGAGGCCAATGGTCACGAGCCCCAGCATCACCGTGGCGACCAGGCCGCCAATCGCGCGGCGGGAAAGTCGCCAGGTCGAACGCAGTTCACGCGGCAACGGAGCGTTCGGCGTCGTGGCGTGGGCCAAGCATTGCTGCAAGAGTTCCGCCACATGATGGGCCGAACCGTAGCGGCCTGACGATGTCTTATGCAATAAGCGATCGATCAAACAAGCCAGCCACGGGGGAACCTCAGGGTTGATCTCGCGGAGTGGTCGCGGCGGCTGATCGGTAATTTTACGTAGCACGCCGAAGGTGGTTTCCGCCCGGAAAGGAGGCCGCCCGGCACACACGGTGTATAAGACGCTGCCGAGGCTGAAGAGGTCGCTGCGATGATCGACGTACTCGCCGCGGGCCTGTTCCGGTGACATGAACTGCGGCGTGCCAGCGATGATGTTGGTGCGGGTAATCGAGGCGTCGTCGACCGCGCGGGCCAGGCCAAAGTCGGTGATCGTGACCCGCTCGATCCCATCTTCCAGCAAGATGTTCGAGGGCTTGATGTCGCGATGGACGAGCCCTTGATCGTGGGCGGCGGCCAGTCCTTCGGCGATCTGCCGGCCAATCCGCAGCACATCGACTAACGGGAGCGAACCTTCGTTATCGATCCGCTTTTGCAGCGTCGCGCCGCGAACGTACGGCATGACGAGGTAGGGGAGGGGAGAGTCGACCGAGACGGCATGAATGGCGATGACGTTAGGATGAATCACGGCGGCGGCCGCCTTCGCTTCGCGCTCGAACCGTTTACGGGCCGCAGCCGTGCTGGCCAAGTGAGGCGAAAGCACTTTGATGGCCACCGTGCGATCGAGCGAACGGTCGACACCTTTTAGCACGACCCCCATGCCGCCACTGCCGATCACGCCAGAAATCTCGTAGACGCCGATTCGCCCCAGCATGCCAGGGTCGTCAGTCGGGCCGAGTAGTTCCAACGTTTGCTGAATCGGCAACGCGTTGGGGGAAGTCGCATCAGGCGGATCGCCCACGAACGAGCTGCGCCACGGATCGTCTTGCAGAAAGGCGCTCGCCTCGCTCCAACTGTCGGCATCGGCGGCGGCTTGTTCTAGCTTGCGCTGGCAAGCGGTGCAGGCATCGAGGTGCGTCTCGATGACTTGTTCTTCCTGAGCCACGAGTTTCCCGCTGACCAGGGCATAAAGTTTTTCGTGCGAGCAGCAAGCGTTTTCCTGTGAATTCATGACAACTGCTCCTGAAGCTGGCGAACGACTTCCTTCATGCGAAACATGACCCGGCTGCGGGCCGTGTAAATGGCCCCCACCGATTTGCCCATCTGCTGGGCCGCCTCTTCGGGGCTCATGCCGTCGATGACGGTATGCTGAAATGCCTCCCACGTTTCGTGGCGAAAGTCGGCCTTCACGATCTCGGCGGAACGCAGATAAAGCTCGCGTCGCAGTTCGTAGTCGACCAGCGAACAGGTTTCGTCAATCACTTTCAATTGGTTCAACTGCAACTCGCCCGCCGAGCCCCCTACGGCTCGGTCGTGCGGACGCCGCGACAAAGCGTTGATGATGGCGTTCTTGGTAATCCGGCTCAGCCAATGGCTAAACTTCGACGAGGCATCTTTGCGTTCCCAGCGCTCGACCGAACCAGCCACCGCGATCAAAACCTGCTGAACGAGGTCTAACGCGTCGGCATGCTGCAGCCCACGAGCCAAAGCAATTCGAAAGATGACCGGCTGATAAACGGCCACAAATCGGTCCCAAGCCTCGCGATTGGCGGGATCTTGGACCAGTACCAGCAGGCTGTCTCGAGTTTCTGGGAAATCGCTGACCATGTTTCCTCCTACGGGACTAACACAGCCCCCGCCCTATTCTGTCAGAAATCTGAACCCAAAAGGAATGTTTTTATACCGGCGGCCGCGCGAAGGGAAAAAAACGGGCAGGAAGCGAAAGGGAATCACGTAGGGCAAGGGCTACGAAATGAAAAAACGAAGAATTGTCCATGAATTTCCTGGCAAGACAGACGTATTCGCCGAGAGGAAAGCGAAGCCGCCGCAGGCAGAAAATGAGAAGCGATGGGACACCAGCCGCCCACTTGGCGGGGAGTGCCAAGTGGACGGAACCGCAAGCTAACGGCTGGCCCTTCTCCAGAATGAGCCCATAGGTTTGGCTGGCCTGCTATCACTTTGCGGCTATCGTGCAACTGGGGCAGTTACGGGGGCGAAACAGGGCTCAAGGCTGCTAGCAGGCATGCCCTTTTCATGGGGTTCCGCGCAATTCGGCCAAGGCTGGGACAATTCAGGTAAACTCCGGGGTTCAGGCAGGACGATTTTTACCAACGAGTCAGGTTGGTCCCTGCGATTGTCGGGGGACCGCTATTCACCTGACTACGCCATCGTGGCTATCATCTGGCCGCGAAGCGATCTTATTTCTCAAGGATCGAGAATGCTGCTCGGGTTCAAGGAATGAAACCCCTTATCGAATATCGCCTACTGATTATCGTATTGCTGCTCTGCGGCTTCCAAGCTCGTACGGTCCTGGCTGATCGTGCGTCGGAGCAGTATCGTGTTTCGTCGTTCCATTATTCGCGTGGCGAATGGAAAGCGGCGATCGACGCGTTCGATCAGTTCTTGGCCGACAACCCTGATCATCCCCAAGTGGGATCGGTCCATTTTTACCGGGGCGAATGCCTGTTACAGCTGGGTCGTTACGACGAAGCGTTGCGAGCCCACACGCTGTTTCTCAGCAAAGCGGCCGGGCACCCTTTCACCGAACATTCCGAGTTCCGCATTGCCGAGTGCTACTTCCTGAGCAATCAGAAAGAAGCTGCCGCCAATGCGTTTGATCTGTTTCTGACCAAATATCCCGGCAGCAAGCTGGCCCCCCATGCCTATCCTTACCTGGCGGAAATCGCCGTCGAGGGAAAGAAGTGGGAAGATGCCATCCTGATGTACAGCAAAGCGGTCAAAGCGGCCGCCTCGCCGAATGTGGTGATCGAATCGCGGCTCGGCTTGGCTCGGGCTTACTCGCAGTTGCACCTCTGGAAAGAAGCGGGCCTCGCGTACGAACAGTTGCTGATCGACCTGAAAGAACAGGCCGACACCTATCCCACCGGCTCGATCGCCCTGGAAGCTGGCATCGCCGAATATCGCGGTGGCAACTATCGCCGCGGAGTCAGTCGATTTGAACTGGCCGCCCAGAATCAAACCGACCTGGCCCATCAAGCCAACTTCTGGATTGCGAAAACCTATTACCAGGTTCGCGATTGGAACAACGCACTTGCGCGGCTGAACCAATTAAAGACCGCCCAGGCGCTGCCAGAGTTCCAAGACGAAATTCACTATCTGATCGGCAAAACGTACCTCGAACAAGGCAAGTCGAACGAAGCGGTCGCCATGTTCCGCGAGCAGTTGGCAGCCTGGCCGCAGTCGAAATGGGCCGACGAAGCCCTGTATCAACTGTTGACGATCGCTTTGGAAAAAGACGACATGCCAGCGGCGACCGAAGCCTGGTCGCAGTTAGCGAAGCTGCCCACCGCAAGCCCTTTGACGGTGCGGGCTCAACTCACCTTGGCGACCACGCTACAGCGACACGGTAGCCACAGCGAAGCTTTGCAAGTTCTCTCGGCTGAGTTCCCGTCGGTTGACGTCGAGGCTGACAGTTCCCAACGAAAAATCTACCTGAAGGCGGTTTCGTTGTTCGCCACCCAGCGAGCCGACGAGGCCCGTCAATTACTGCTGCAAGAGGCAGGCAATCGCCAAGGAAGCTACGGCGGGCTGTCGCTTCTATTACTGGGAATGATTCAGAGCCAACAGCAAGATTGGGCTGCCGCAGCGGTCTCGTACGATCAATCGCTTGCCTTGCTGGAATCGACCGAGCATCGCAATATCGCTCAGCTCCGTCGTACCACCGCTTTGCTGCATGCCGAAAAGTTGGCCGATGCCAAGCAAGCTTGGAGCCAGGTTGATCGTAACGTGATTCCCGCCGATCAGTACCTGAACGAAGTGGCCCAGATCGCGAACACGGCCTATCGTGCCGGAGAAACCGCTTGGGCTCAACAGCTTTATCAACAGATGGCCACTGAAGGCAACCCGCCGCAAATCGTCGAGCAAGGCTTGGCTGGCTTGGCGTGGTGCCAATTGGCCTCGTCCGACGCCACCTCGGCATCCTCGGCGCTGGATGACCTGTTGGCGAAAAACCCCAGCAGCCCATTGGCCGTGGGGGCTTTGTATCAGCAAGCTCAGCAGTTGGAAACGACCGACCTCGACTTGGCGTTGGCCCGCTACGGTCAGCTGATCGAGCACCACCCAACCGACCGCCTGGCCTCGCATGCTCGGCTGCGAAGTGCGACGATTCTCGATCGCCTTGACCGAGACGCCGAAGCAGAAGCGATCTTGCTGAAGCTAACCACCGACGAAAATTCGGTGCTGCCAACCGAAGACATCTGGTATCGCCTGGCCTGGGTTCGACTCGACCAACAGAAGGTCGCCGAGGCGCTCGATGCCTTCGAGCAAATCCACCAGCATTTCCGCGAAAGCGACCTGTGGGAAGACTCGACCTACCGCTTGGCTGAAGCCGCTTTGAAAGCCGGCGACACCGACAAAGCCCGCAAGTACCTCAAGCAGTTACTGGAAAACAACGTCCGCGCTGCCGAGACGAAATCGAAGGTCGCGTTGTTTGGCCGCTATATGCTGGGCCAAGTCGAGATCCAAGCAGACAACTGGAGCGAAGCCATCCCGCTGATGGATCAAGTGGCCGCAGAAGCCGCAGACGAACCACTGCACAGCATGGCCGTTTTCTGGAGCGGCGAAGCTCGTTTCCGTTTAGAGCAATTCACCGCTGCCCGTACCAAGTTCGAGCAACTGCTAACCGACAACCTGGGACGCGAGCAGGAAAGCTTGCCGGTAGCCGAGATGCGGCTCGCTCAGATTCATGCCCACGAAGGAGATTGGGACAAAGCGTACGAACAAGCCCAGGCCATCGAACGCAAGTATCCCAACTTCCAGCAAGCCCACGAACTCGACTACTTGCTCGGCCGCTGCTTGGCTCGCCAAGGGGAATTTCAAGAGGCCCGTGCGGCCTATATGAAGGTGATTCAATCGCCGGTTGCTGCCGGCAGCGAAACGGCGGCGATGGCACAGTGGATGGTGGGCGAGACCTACTTCCATCAAAAGAATTACGACGCGGCCATCCGAGCTTACGTGAAGGTCGCGACCTCGCCGGAAGATTTCCCCAAGTGGAAAGCGGCGGCGCTGTTGCAAATTGGGAAGTGCCACGAGATTCAAGAGAACTGGGAGAAAGCGACCCAGTACTATACCGAGGTCAAAGCCGATCATGTCGATTCGCCCTTTGCCCCAGAGGCGGAAACGCGGCTGAGTGTTGTTCGTCAGCGAACCCAGCAGGCAGTACGAGAACCGACAAGGAAATAAGATGATTCACAATGGGGTAGAACGGATTCGAGCCTCACGTCTTGGCCGCGCGCTTCTGGGAAGCACGCTGCTATTGGTGATGGTTGGGATCTCGATAGGTGAAGTCCAAGCTCAACGCCCGCAAATCGTCGAGGCGGTCCCCACCAACGCCGAGCCGGCACCGCTGCCAAGCATGCCGGCCGTCGCCGAAGGGGATCCGATTCCGACCAAAAACCTGCTGCAGGTCTTTCGTGACGGCGGGTTGTTGATGTACCCGATCGGGCTTTGCTCGTTCATCTTGCTGGTGTTTGTCTTCGAGCGGGCCATCAGCCTCCGCCGAGGCCGCGTCATTCCGCGTCCGTTCGTCAAACGCTTCATCGAACAAGTCAAAGATGGTCGCATCGACCAAGACCAAGCCCTGGCCCTGTGCGAAGAGAATCAAAGCCCCGTGGCGGAAGTCTTTGCCGCAGCGGTTAAGAAATGGGGCCGCAGTTGCGTGGAAGTCGAACAAGCGATTCTCGACTCCGGCGAACGGGTGACTTCGCGACTGCGTCAGTACCTGCGGTTGTTCAACGGGATCAGCACCATTAGTCCTTTGCTGGGGCTGCTCGGCACGGTCCTAGGTATGATCAGCGCGTTCAATGCGATTGCAGCCAATGGCGAAGCGGCCAGTCAACGCGAGCTTTTAGCCAGCGGCATTAGCCAGGCCTTGCTAACGACGGCAGCCGGGCTGACGGTCGCCCTGCCGGCCCTGATTGCGTACCTTTTCTTCTCGGGACGGGTCGATCGATTAATCATCGAGATCGACGCCCATAGCCAGGAAGTGGTCAACGCGATCGCCTCGGACGGCTGGAAAGAAAAGAAGAAGTCCCCTTCACGTCGTACTTCGTCTCGCACCACCGCGAAAGCGGCCTAACCACGCCCACGGAAAGGCCGTGTCATGCCGCTAAAAACGCATCACGAAGACGCTCCGACGCTCAATCTGACGCCGATGATCGACATTTTGTTCTTGTTGATCATCTTCTTCATGGTTGGCTCGAAGTTCACCGAAATAGAAAAGGCGGTCGATCTCGACGTGCCACAAGTTAGCGATATGGGAGCCCTGACCGCCGCCCCAGAAAAGAAGGTGATCAACATCTTCCGCGATGGCCGCGTCATGCTCGGTACTCGCGAAGTCGATCTTAGCGACCTGCAAGCCGAACTGACCGCTTCGTTGGCCGAATACCAAGACTTAGGCGTGTTGGTACGCGGCGATAGCGATGTTCCCTTTCAGCAAGTCGCCACCGTGCTGACAACCGTTCGTCAGGCCGGCATTGCCGAGATGGCTATCTCGGTACGTTTAACCAACGAGCGGAGGTAGGCCATGCTAGGGGCAGATCTCGCGCTAATAGCCGACATGAGTCAGGTGACCTCGAAGATTGTGTGGGGCATCTTATGGGGTGGCCTCGCCCTGATCACGCTGTCGCTGTTGATCCTCATGCAAACGCGCTGGGGGCAGGCTCGCCCGGTTTCGAAGTGCGTGATCCTCTCGATCTTCGCCCACTTATTGCTGATGACCTATGCCCAGGTCACCAGCTTGTTTCAACCACCGATCGCGCATAACTCGGCACCGGTGAACATTCGTTTGAGTCAGGTCGAGTTTGAAGAGAACAACCAAAAGCACGCCCCGCGCGAAGTCAAACCGTGGGATCAACTGGCCATGTCGCCAGCGCCGGTTGAAGGGATGATGAAACCGCTCGACCGGCTCGATATGCCGCTGCCGATGCTGCCCGGTTCGGCCCTGCCAGAGCCAGAACTGCCTAACCCCGCCCAGCGCAACTGGGACATGCCGCAGTTGACCGAGCCGCCGCTGCCGACGCTCGAAACGGAGCCTAGCATCACCCCAACCGGCCCTCAGCCGGAACTGGAGCTGCCTCCGACGCCGCTCGAAGCCAAAACGATCGCGCCGCCAGCACCGACGCCGCAGAGAAATTTGGTGAACAATGCCCCCACCCCAGCGGCCATGCCACCACTAGAGCGGATCGCGCGCGACATGCCGCAGATCACCCCGCCCCCGCTGGCCACCGCCGCCCAGAACGAGCCTTCGCGCGACTTGCACATGCTGCGTGGCTCGCACCCACAGGCCGAGCAAGCCGACTTGCTGCAAGGGGAACGTGATCAGTTGACCGCCTCGACCAATCAACTGGAAGCGATGTCGCGCGGCTCGGCCACCACTTCGCCCACCAGTGCCGGGCAAGCAAGTGGCGGCCCTCACATGGCACTCGATGCGACCTTGGCTTCGCTGAAAGGGAACAAAATGCAGGAACTGTGGGCCAGTCGGATGGCCGCCCGCAACTTGCCGCTTCCCCGTGCCACGCGAACTCGGATGGATGCGCAGCCACTGCCGCTGATTATGCAGGCCCGCGTGGTGGAAGATCCTCAGGACTGGGTCGAGATGCTGGGTGGTTCGCCCGAGATTGAACCAGCGGTGAACTCGGCCCTCGACTGGCTGGCAGCGCAGCAAGAAGACGATGGCCGCTGGAACGCTACGCGTCATGGTGCCGGGCAAGAGAACATGGTCGCCGGTCACGATCGCCAAGGCGCCGGCAACAACGCCGACATGGGAATTACCGGCCTGGCCTTGCTGGCGTTTTTGGCCAAAGGGCACACCCACTTAGAAGGCAAACACCGGGTGACCGTGCAAAAGGCGCTCGAGTACCTGGTGAACCACCAAGCCCAAGATGGCTCGCTTAGCGGACAAGCCGGGCTGTACGCACGGATGTACTGCCACGCGATGGCCTTGCTGGCGATTAGCGAAGCGTACGCGATGACCAAAGACGAACGGATTCGCCCGTTCTTGGACCGGGGCTTGGCTTACACCGTGACGGCCCAGCATCCACGGATGGGCGGTTGGCGGTATCACCCTGGCGACCGAGGAGACATGAGCCAGTTCGGCTGGCAGGTACTCGCCCTGCATAGCGCGGCCCTTTCAGGCATCGAGATCGACACGACCACCCGTCAACTGATGACCCGCTTTCTCGATGATTCGTCCGCCGGCGGAAGCAAAGGTCTGGCCGCTTATCGCCCCGGCGAGAAGGCGACCCCCACGATGACCGCCGAAGCGCTCACCTGTCGTTTTTTCCTGGGGATCGAAGACAAACCAGAACAGATCAGCGAAGCGACCGATTTTCTGCTGCTCAACCAGCCCAGCGACGGCTGCGTCGACCTTTACTATGCCTATTACGGCACGCTGTCGATGTACCAGATGCAAGACGAGGCCTGGAAAAAGTGGGCCGATACGCTCCACCCCCGGTTGCTTTCCTCCCAAATTAAGGGGGGTGAATTAGCCGGAAGCTGGAATCCAGACTGCCATTGGGGCGGCTACGGGGGGCGGATCTATTCGACGGCAATGGCGACGCTTTCGCTGGAAGTCTATTTTCGCTACTTGCCTATTTACCGCGATGTATTGCCGGAAGAGCCGCATATAGCGGAAAAACCGGTACCTTCGATCTCGATTCCCCGTTGATCTCTGGGCAGCGATTTACTGAAACCCTTTGACAGATCGAGCGGGCTGCTTAGAATAAAGTGTCGGAATTCAATCTAAGACGTTCCGTTTTTTGTCTTGGGAACCGCACGAGTTTGGTTCTAGTTAGACCCACCCGGGTGCTGACTCGCTTTCGCCGACTTGTTTGCGTGTATTTTCAATGCTCCAACTTCGTTGAGTGTGAGGATATAGCATGATCGGTATGAACGATTTGGCACTGTTTGGTTTTATGGGCATCGGCACTCAGGAAATGGTTATTTTCCTGGTGATCTTGCTTCTGCTGTTCGGTTCGACAAAGCTTCCTAGCCTGATGCGCAGCATGGGGCAAAGCGTCAACGAATTCAAGCGTGGTATGAACGATAAGTCGGACGACGGCGATCACGAAAGCGAATCCCCCAAGGCATAGGCCGGGGCCGATTTCGCCGTTCATTACCTTCACTTGAGCAGTATCAGGCAGTCCTCGTTCTTGGGGCTGCCTTTGGGAGTGAAACATCGTCACCATGTTGCATGAACTAGGAACATCGCCGTTGATCTTTGGCTTTCTGCCGGGGGTCGGCATGCAAGAGCTGGCCGTCATCGGCGTGGTCGCCATCTTGCTGTTCGGCAAAAACCTGCCAGGCGTCGCCAAGACATTCGGGAAAACCTACGGCGACTTCAAACGGGGCTTGTCGGACATTCAAAGCGAATTCAACAACGCTACCCGCGACGTCGAAGGCTCGATCAACAACGGCTACAGCTCGAAAAGCACGCCAGCGAAGCTCGACGACTACGACGATTTCGAAGAAGCCTCGGCCCCCAAGTTCGAGCCCCCACCGCAATCTTCTTCTGAGAAGTCGGAGTTGAGCTAAGTCCGACTCGATAGATGGAATGATCTTCGAGTCTGACTACGGCCGCCCCGTTGGGGCTTGATTCCTGGTTGGGAAACTCTTTCCAGGGGCTTCCGCCCCTGGCTATTGACGGTCGCCCCTTTGGGGCTGACGGGCTTCGATTGGCGTTCATTACTTCAAGCGGTTGAGACGTTTGGAAACGCCTAGCTTTCTCGGACTTCCGCCCTTGGTTATTAACGGTTGCCTGTTTGGGGCTGACGAGTTGCGGATGGCGTTCATTGCTTCAAGCGATTGAGGCGTTGAAAACGACGAGCTTTCTCGGGCTTCCACCCTTGGTTATTAACGGTTGCCTGTTTGGGGCTGACGGGCTTCGGTTGACGTTCATTGCTTCAAGCGATTGAGACGTTTGGAAACGCCTAGCTTTCTCGGGCTTCCGCCCTTGGTTATTAACGGTTGCCTGTTTGGGGCTGACGGGCTTCGGTTGGCGTGATCTGCCTAGAGCATTTGCGGGCCTTGGGGACGCTTTTCAGGGACTTGCGACTCTGCAGCGGCAGCCCTTATCTTGCTAATCGCGATACTCCCAACCCACCACAACCCAGACGACCGTCTGAAGCTGGAACAACGAGCTGGAACAACGAGCTGGAACAACGAGCTGGAACAACTAGCTGGAACAACTAGCTGGAACAACTAGCTCGAACAACGAGCTCGAACAACTAGCTCGAACAACTAGCTCGAACAACTAGCTCGAATGACAAGCTCGAATGACAAGCTCGAATGACAAGCTCGAATGACAAGCTCGAATGACAAGCTCGAATGACAAGCTCGAATGACAAGCTCGAATGACAAGCTGGAATGACGAGCTAAGATCTTTCGCAAGAATTTCAACGACAAAACAGCCCCAAAGGGGCGACCGTTAATAGCCAGGGGCGGAAGCCCCTGGTAAGTTGGGCAAATCATCTTCCAGCCCCAACGGGGCGTTCGTAGCCAGGACCTCTTGCCATGCCCCAATCATTCGCTGGCGTCTACGTCCATCTCATCTTCAGCACCAAGAAGCGTCAACGTTGGATCGATGCGGCTTGGGCCCCTCGACTGCAAGAGTACCTGGGTGGGATACTCCGCGAACGGAAGTGCGAACTTTTAGCCGCTGGGGGCGTCGAGGATCATATTCATTTGCTCATCTCCCTTTCTCGCGAGATCACGTTGGCCGCGCTGGTACGCGATGTGAAATCGATCTCAAGCCATTGGGTCCACCAGTGCATAGCCGAGTCGCAAGAGTTTGCCTGGCAACAAGGGTACTCCGTCTTTTCCGTCAGCCAATCGGCGCTGGACGACGTGAAACGTTACATCGCCCAACAGGCCGAGCATCATCGCCAGCGATCGTTTCGCGATGAGTTGTTGATGTTTCTAGAGAAACATGGGATCCCGTTTGATGAACGTTATATGTGGGATTGATGACTACGGCCGCCCCGTTGGGGCTTGATTCCTGGGAACCTCTTACCAGGGGCTTCCGCCCCTGGCTATTGACGGTCGCCCCTTTGGGGCTGGCGGGTTTCGGTTGACGTTCATTGCTTCAAGCTATTGAGACGTTTGGAAACGAACTTTCTCGGGCTTCCGCCCCTGGCTATTGACGGTTGCCCCTTTGGGGCTGGCGGGTTTCGGATGGTGTTCATTCCGTCAAGTTCTTAAGGCGGTGATCGCATTGTGGTTTTGTTTTCATTGCGAGCGTATTTCTGCGCATGCTAAAGCCCTCGCTTTGGGGCGAGGGCTTTTTTTATCGGTGAATTTGGTGGGAACGATTGCCGGTGGCGTGGGTTTACTCGGCCTTCTTTTCGGGCAGTTCCTTGATTCGCAGGTTGCGGAATTCGACTTTGGCTCCGTGGCCGAGGAAGCCGATGTGACCTTCCTTACGCTCTAAGCCGGGGTGTTCCTGTTTGTCGAGCGTTGGGTTTTTGCGAATTTCGGCCAGGTCGGCGTCGAGGATCACGGTGCCGTTTAGCGTGACCTTGATGTGGTCGCCATCGGCAACGACTTCCTGGGTGTTCCACTCGCCAACCGGCTTTTGGAAACCACGCTTAGCGGCTGCCAAACCGTAGATCGAACCGTGGTACTGGTAAGGCGCCAGCTTGGCGTAAACTTCCGCCGAGTTATCCAAGATCTGCAGTTCGTAACCAACGTAGGCCGCATTCCCTTCCAGCGGAGCACGAATGGCCAAGCCGTTGTTGGCACCTGCTGGCAGTTTGAAATCGAAACGGAGGACGAAGTTGTCGTATTCCTTTTCGGTGTACAGGTTGCCGCCGGTGTGAGGATCGCAGACGATACAGCCATCTTCGACCTTATACCCCTTGGTGGCACCCACCCAACCGTCCAGCGTTTTACCATCGAAGATCGAGGTAAAGCCTTTTTCGGTTTCAGCCGCCGAAACCACGGCAGCCGAGCAGAGCATCAACGAGCCAACAACCAGGGAAGCCAACAACGTTCGCATAGTCACGTTCTCTAATCAGGTGTGAGAAAATAGAAAGGTAGGCAAGCGGGGAAAACCTATTGTGCGCGAGATATCACGTGGCGTCAAAGTGGTTTTGCCCGGTATTTTCCAGAGTCCCTAGAGTTTTGCCTGACACGACCCTACCTGTGAGCCCACCAAGTCCGTGAATCGCTTCCACAAGCATGCGAGCGTCTCACGATCTGCTCCTGTCGCTTAGGCGTTTGGCAGCCTTCACGAACATCGCTGAGTGGTCTCCGATCATGTCGCGCGGGGATCAAAATATTCGTCGAGGCCAAGCCACAAGCTGCGGGCCCAGGGGAAGAAGAGGAGGGGGAAGAGGATTCCGAAGCCGAAGCCGCACGCCAAGATGATTTCTCGGCTGTAGAGATTGGTGATGAAGAAGATCGGCATCGCGATGGCTGTTACGATGGTGGTGAGGGCTCCATTGAACAGCATCGGGCCGAGGAAGAAGCCTGATTCTCGCTCGAAGACGATCCCGCACGAGCGACAACGCTCTGGCCTGCCAAACCAGCCTCGCAGCACGTTGCCTTGCCCGCAGCAGGGGCACTTTAATCGTAAGCTGCGTGCCAGAATGGTGGTCAGTTGTGGCATACCGCGTCTCCTTCTATCCGATGTACGAAGTCCACTTGCAGCCAGCTAGGCGGACTTTCTGTTTCCATCCTGATCATATCGGACGAAGGCGAAATAGAGGAAGTAGACAATCAAAGCCGGGAAGCCTGCGATAAACAACGCGGTGACATAAAACACGCCAAATCCCAGCACCAACGTTATCAGCAGCCAGACGTACCAGGTATCTCTCCACAAACCTAAAACCGGATTCATGGTTTTCCTTTCCCGTTGATCTCTTGGTTGATAAGTTCCCACGCGTCCGCTTGTTGCTGGCAAGCTTCCAGCAGCGCCGCTTGCCCTAAACGAAAACAGAAGTCGCCGAGGCTTTCTTCCCCGTGGCGGTCGGCCTGGTAGGCGAGAAAGATCTTCGATAGCTGCGGCACGATCTCTGTTACCGAGACCATATCGCTCAAGACGTAGCCGAGGCGCGTTCCTAAGATTGTTCCCCCCACGTACAGCGTGTAGCGATCGACCGCTTTGCCGACCAAGGCAATGTCGGCCACATAAGGGCGAGCGCAGCCGTTGGGGCAACCGGTCATGCGAATGGTGAACTGGCTGGCATCCAATTTCAGGTGAGCCAACACCACCTCCAGTTCGTCCATCACCGAAGGCAAGCGGCGTTCCGCCTCGGTGATGGCCAGGCCGCATGTTGGCAACGCCACACAAGCCAGCGAAAGACGCCGCACGAGGCTGGTTTCTTCGGTGGTGCGGACCTGGTTGTTTCGCAGAATGGCCATAAACGGTTCTCGTTCTTCTGGGCGAATATCGCAGAAGATCAAGCTTTGATTAGCGGCCAGGCGAATCTCTTTTTGATGAAAAGTGGTCAGCTGACGCAGGGCGTTTTTCAGCTGCGTCGTCTTGCCGTCGCTGATGCGGCCGTTTTCGATATTCAAACCGTACGACCAAAGCCCATCCCCTTGCGGCTGCCAGCCCATGTGGTCGTCGATTTCAGTGATTTGCACATCGCGGCAATCGGCCAAAGCGAAACCGAGCACCGCTTCCACTGCCTGACGAAAGCGAGGCAGGCCCCAGTTGGCAATCAGGTACTTCATGCGAGCCACCTTGCGGTCGGCACGGTTGCCGTGATCGCGCTGCACGATCAAGACCGCCTTGGCGACATCGATGGCTTGCTCTGGCGTGCAGAACGCCATAGGCTGGGCCACCGCTGGGAAGGTGGCGGCGTTGCTGGGCGTGGCCCCCATGCCGCCGCCGACCACAACGTTGTAGCCGACGACCTGGTCGTGCTCGACCACGGCGATAAATCCCAGGTCTTGCGTGTAAACGTCGGCGCAGTTGTCGTCAGGCGAAACCACGGCGCACTTGAACTTACGGGGCAGATAGGTTGGCCCGTACAGCGGTTCGATCTCGGCTTGCTCAGGCTGCGAGGCCGTTTGCTCTGCGACCAAATGGCGATCGCCGGTCTGCTGATCGACGATCCACAGCTCGCGATAGGTGGTCGTCCGGGGGGCTAATGCTTCGGCCAGGTCGTTGGTGAGTTGTTCGATCTGGCGATGCACCGGCGTCGCTTTCTTCGCCGAACAGCACATCACGTTACGGTTCACATCGCCGCACGCAGCAAACGTGGAAAGGCCGAGCGAGTTGATTTTGACGATGGTCTTCTGCAGATCTTGCTTGACGATCCCATGCAGTTGAATCGTCTGCCGGGTGGTGATCTTCATGGTCGAATTGCCAAGCAGGTCGCAGATATCGAGGTGGGCGAGAAACTGCTCGGCGGTCAATCGGCCCCCTGGAATGCGGCAGCGGACCATCATCGAGTAGGCTTTGTCTTTGCCTTGCTTCCGCAGCGAAACCCGTGCGTCGCGGTCGTCTTGCTGATAAGTGCCGTGAAATTTCAGCAGTTGAAGGTTGTCTTTCCCAAACGTGCTGGCCTCGGAAACGAGATCGTCTTTGATGGTACCGGCCAGGAAGTGGCTTTCGGCTTTGATCTCTTCAACACGGTTGGGCCTGGCTTTCGGGGAAGATGTCATGGTCTTGTTTTCAGTGAGAGGCAGCGTCCGGTATTCAGGGGCAGGGTACGCGGGGAGCCCTTGAACGTTCAAGCGTGGGACGAAAAAATGAAAGCAATGCCGGCCTGACATGCTAAAATCCGATCAATTGCCCAGGCAATCATGCCCTCAATCTTTCAAACCCCCAAAGCGGCGGACGTCGTTTTACAAGAAGTTGCCGAGAGATCCTCGGTGACGACAAGCTGATTTCGCCATGCGCCGCACCGATTGGATTCCTCGAATTGAAGCCACCGACCTTCCTTTGTTTGAAGCGATCGCCCAGTCGATTGCCGAGGACATCGCCGAAGGGACGCTTTTGCCGGGCGATCATTTGCCCACCCAGCGGCAACTTGCCAAACGGTTGAATCTGGATGTCACCACAATCGCCCGCGGTTATGCCACGGCGGCCAGTTGCGGGCATGTAGAATCACGCGTCGGGTCTGGCACTTTTGTCCGCGCGGTGTCGTCCTCGGAGGCCACATCAGCGACGCGAACCGATGTCGTCGATCGCAGCATGAACCAGCCGCCTGATCTTCCGGTAGAGCTGCTGGAAGCGATGAAACGCTCGGCTGCGACCGCCCTGGAAGCGTTTCCGCAAATCTTGCGGTATCAGCCGGAAGGAGGCGATGCCCGCGACAAAGCGGCTGCTTTCAATTGGATGTCGCGCCGCGGGATTGTGGTCGAGAATCATTCGCTGCACATCACCACCGGAGCCCACGCCGCGCTCACCGCGATTCTTTCTGCCGAACTGGCCGCTGGCGGAGCGATTGCGTGCGATCAGCTGACCTACCCAGGCTTGTTTGGCATTGCCAGTTTGCTGGGACGAAAAGTTCAGGGGATACCTGCCGACCGCGAAGGGATGCTGCCTGATGCTCTGGCTCGCACGATCGAACAAAAAGGGGTGCGGGCGATCTACTTGAACCCAACGCTGCATAACCCGACCACTGCCACGATTCCGCTGCAGCGGCGGCTCGACTTGGTGAAAGTGGCCCGCCAGTTTGGGATTCCGATTATCGAAGACGACGCCTACGGTTTCTTGCCGGTCAAACCCCCTCCGGCTTTCGTGATGCTGGCCCCAGAGCAGACGTACTACGTGGGTGGACTGGCCAAATGTATGGCCCCTGGGTTACGAATCGCCAACTTGCTGGTGCCAATTGCCCGCAAGACCTTGGGCGTGTCCGAGCGATTGCGGGCCGTGTCGGTGATGGCCTCGCCAATTACCACCGCCATTGTCACCCAGTGGATCGAAAGTGGCTTGGCCGACAAGATCTTGGCTGGCATCCGCCACGAAACGCGTCGGCGCCGTAAGCTGCTGCTGCCGGCGATTCCCAAGGAAAAAGTCCAAACCGCCGAGCATTGTTTCCACGCTTGGGTCACTGCCCCGGAGACGACTTCGGCCAAACGGATGGTCGAAACGCTGCGAGGTTTCGGCATTGGCGCGGTCTCGGTCGAAGCTTTTCGCACCGACCCGATCTCGCCGAATGCGTTCCGCTTGTGCCTGGGTGGTGCTGTCTCGGTACCCACACTGGAACAAGCCCTGGCCTGGGTTACCGAGTGCTATCGCGCGTAACGCAGATGAATCAGCGGGTAGGGGCGACCTTGGCCGTCGACTTCCGAACGGCCGGTGGGCACGAAGCCTAGATGCGCGTAGAACGCGGCGGCGGCTTGGTTTTGCTCGTTGACGTCGGTCGTCAATTGCGGATGCTGCCGTAAGGCCTCGGCAACTAACGCCTTGCCAATGCCTCGCCCGTGCTGGTGAGGATCGATGAACAAGGCATCCATGTTGCCGTCTTGCACCAGCATGAAGCCCAGTGGGTTATCGTCCGTATCGACGGCGAGGGTCAGCGGTGCGGTGGCGAAGAAGCCGCGAACTTCCTGTTCGAGAGCGAGACGATCTTCAGCACGCAGAAAGTCGTGCGTGGCATCGACCGCCTGACACCAAATTTCAACGACACGCTCGACATCGCTAGGACGAGAAGGGCGAAGAGTGAACATGAAGGAACGTTGCTCCAAACTTCAGTAGGGTCCGCTGCGCGGGCCGAGAACCAGCTACTTACCGTAGCCGCGCCGACGATACTTGGTACCTTCAAGTCCGCTTCCTACAGCAAATCGGAAGATGCCGTAGATCAAGAGACCATAAACTGCCAAGACTCCGTTGAGCAGGCACCCCTGAATGAGTGTGGTTACGAGCGTTTGAAAGAATCCCACGATAGGAGCATCTATATCGAAGTTGGCATGGAATAAAAAACCGGTAACTGAAACCGCGAAAACACCGCACATTATATCGACAAAGAAACCAACCGGAAACAGAAGCGAAATCGCAATCCTGGTTCCGTAAGTAACCGCCAGAGTTATTTTGACATCACTACGCTGGCGGAGGGGATGGTTGCGTGTCGACACGTCCACCAGCGTATAACCAACCATGAAGATAAGCACGCCGGTTGCCATTCCCGCCTGGGAAGGCCACGTCGCTTCAGCCGCGATTATCCAACTAGGCGCCGCACTGATTCCGCAGATCAAGAACCACCGGATCGCTGCCTTGAGGGTGGCCACCCTCAAGGCTTCCTGCGACTTAACATCCGCGTCCTGCGAAACGGTTTCCGGCGACTGAAACGGATTTTCAGGTTCAGGCGTTGGCATCGTAGGTACGCGTATTCCTCGCAAGTCGCAAACGGTTCTGTAAGTTAGCGAGGACGACCAATGCCGAGCAGAAAGGTGTTATCCCCTGAAGGATGCTAGGTTACCAGAAACCGCAGAGCAATTCCCCCAACCCAGCACTCTGCCGCTGCAGTAGCAGTCGACTTTTGATCATTTGTCCGTCTGCTACTTTTCTGCTTGCGTGGCGAGCAAATGGTAACCGGCCTGACCTTTCAAGACAGCCGTGACTTAACCGCAGTCGTTCATGCTGCGAAGACTGCGGTTAAGAGTTGTTAAGACACGTAAAAGCGTGCTACAACACCACACCGTCGACTTGTTCCGGCTTGGCGGGCATTTGGGTTTCGCCGAGCATCTCTTTCAGGTTGCCTTCGATCGTCCGGCTGATCGCAGTGAGCGGGGTATCGCTGGGGCGGTTCTCGAAGGGGTCTTCGGTCGTTTCGCCGATTTGATCGAGGCTTAAGAAAATGAAGTTAATCAACAACGCCAGCGGAATGTTCAGCAAACCCAACTCTTCGACAAACGCAAACGGAACCAGCGTGCCGTGCAGATAAACGAACACCCGCGAGAAGAAACTGTACGGTCGCGGGAAAGGGGTGTTCTTAATCCGCTCGCTTTTCCCTTGGTGGTTGTTGAACTCGGTCAGCGTTTCGTCAAGCTGCACAAAGCGATAGTCCGACAGCCAGCCCTTTTGATAGGCTTCTTTCAACTCTTGCCCTTGGATTAACAGCAGATAGTTGGGCGGGTTATTTTTTCGCAGCACTTCGTTCGCTTCCGCTTCGGACAAAAACGGGCGAATGTCGGCGTAGTCGTTCGTAGTTTTCATCCATTCTTCGCCGTTCTCGTTGTAAGCGTGACGATGCCGCAGGAAAACCCGCAGCGCATGGACGAACGCGATATGGCGATAGATAAGTCGCCGCTGCCAGGCCGAAAGTTCTTCGTTCGGTTTACCGTCGGGATGTTGACTGAGGGTCAATACTTCACGCCCCCAAGCCCGACTGTAATTGACCAGCAGGCCCCAGATTTTACGAGCTTCCCACCAACGATCGTAAGCGCTGTTGTTTTTGAAACCGAGAAAGATTGCCAAGGCCGTGCTGAGTAGGGCCACCACGTTAAAGGGAACCGTCAACTTCTCCATGTCATACACGTGATGCAGCGTATACACAGCGATCGACAGAAAGACAAAATAAAGCAAACTCTTCCACGTATAGAAGAGAACGTGTCGCCAGTCGAGGTTCTTGTTGACAATCATCGGGGGCAATTCACCGCTGGTTACGAAGCTTCAGGAAACAACTTTGCCAGGTGCGTAACGCCTAGCCAAGTTAACTACAAAGCAACTCGCGTGCCGCCCCTTCAGCGAGAGAGATAATCTGGAGAGGGCACATCCCCCGCCCCATTCGCTACGCCAATGCGAAAGGAAACAGCAGCCCAACGGCTTGCCTGGTCGCCTGCCTGCCAAGGTGAACGCCGATTCCCAGCCCCTAGAGGGCAACCGTAGCTCGATATTTATCACGACGAACGCCCCTTCGGGGCTTAGAACTTTTTCAGAAACTCTCTACCAGGGGCTTCCGCCCCTGGCTATTGACGGCCGGCCCGTTGGGCCTTGGAAGGGCACGCCTTGGAAGCACTCGTCCTTGGGATAATAGCTCTCTACCAAAGGCTTCTGTCCCTGGTTGTTGACGGCCGGTCTGTTGGGCCTTGGAAGAGGCTCGCCTTCGAAGCACTTGTCCTTGGGATAATAGCTCTCTACCAAAGGCTTCTGTCCCTGGTTGTTGACGGCCGGTCTGTTGGGCCTTGGTAGAGACACGCCTTGGAAGCACTCGTCCTTGGGATAATAGCTCTCTACCAAAGGCTTCTGTCCCTGGTTGTTGAAGGCCGGCCCGTTGGGCCTTGGAAGGGGCACGCCTTGGAAGCACTCGTCCTTGGGACAATAGCTCTCTACCAAAGGCTTCTGTCCCTGGTTGTTGACGGCCGGTCTGTTGGGCCTTGGAAGAGGCTCGCCTTCGAAGCACTTGTCCTTGGAATAATAGCTCTCTACCAAGGGCTTCTGTCCCTGGTTGTTGACGGCCGGCCTGTTGGGCCTTGGAAGGGGCTCGCCTTCGAAGTACTCGTCCTTGCGATAATAGTACGTCGGTGGGCGTACCCGTGAAAAACAATCCGGGGCAGCGGCGACCTAGCACCTGGCAACACCTACTCGGCGAGCATCTGTTCTCGTTTCTGAAGCAACGTCCGTAGCGGTTCCAGTGGCAAGGCTTCCACCGTGCGGGCATCGCGGCCTTGCATCGTGTTCGCTTTGAGCAGGGCGTTGTAGACCGCTTCTTCGGTTGATTCGAGCGCCGCTTGGAACAGGGGCGAGACGGCGTCGTTGGGGAGTGTGGGCTGGGTTTGAACTTCTTCTTCGCCGTAAGCGACGCGGAGATCTGGATGGGTTGAAAAGGCGATCGCGAAGTCGCCGCTGCCGTTGGTATACGACGAGCCAGTCCGGGCCAGGCCGAACAAGGCCCGCGCGGCGAGGCGTTTCAAATTTCTGGCGTCGAGCGGGGCATCCGTCGCGACGACGATCATGCACGAACCGTCCCCTGGTTTCAGCGGGGCAGGGGGGCTGGGCTGTGGTTTGTCGGCGAAGGCATGTTTGCCCATCACCTTGCCCAGCGGAATACCATCGACCTGGAGCACGCCGCCGAAGTTCGCTTGCACCAGCACACCCACCGTGTAACCGCCGTACTGCTGGGGGAGCACGCGACTAGACGTACCGATGCCTCCCTTCCAGCCGAAAGCAATGCAGCCGGTGCCAGCCCCGACGTTGCCTTCAGCGACCTGGCCCGAGGTAGCGGACTCGATCGCCTGCATCACATGCGCGGTGCGAACGTGCTGCCCGCGAATATCGTTGAGCCCGCCATCGTTCGTTTCGCCGACCAGCGCGTTCACGCTACGAACGTTCTCGTTGCCTGGCTGAGCGAGGGTCCACTTCACCACCGAGTCGACCGCCGTGCCGACCGAAAGCGTGTTGGTCAGAATGATGGGCGTTTCAAGGTTGCCAAGTTCTTCGACCTGAGTCGAACCGGCCAGCTTGCCGAAGGCGTTGCCAATGAATACGGCCGCTGGCGTCTTCTGCTGAAAGAGGTTCCCTTCGTGCGGAATGATGGCCGTGACGCCGGTGCGAATGTTGTCTCCTTCAATCAGCGTGACCTGACCGACCTGCACGCCAGCGACATCGGTCACGGCATTGAACGGCCCCGGCGCGAACACGCCAGGAGCCACCCCCAAGTCTCGCCCCCGAGGACGCGACGGCGGCTCAGCAGCAGAAACGACGTGAGACAAACTGGTCATCATTCCTAACAGCAAAAAACAAACACGAAGGACCATCGACAGCCTATCCAGAAGCAAAGTATTCCAAGTAGCCCCGGGAAAAAGGGACCACTTGCAGCGTAGTCTACCAAGGCGGGGGATGCCATCCACCAATTGCGCAAAGGGGAGGCTATGATAGCGAAGAATCCACCGGGTGCTCCGGGCATCTTGCCCGGGTTGGGATGCCGTTTCGCTTGCCTTAAGGCTAAGCTTGCTAGAAGATGCTGGGCTCTGATTTCAGTGCAGTAGAAACCAGTCTGACTCTGGCTGGTTGCTTGTCTGGTTGGGCATGTCCCTGCTTCCCAGACACGGGCCAGAGGCACCGTGGCACACAAAGAGATTTCATTCGCCAGCGCCAACCGCCGATCGATCGAAAAGTGGGGTTACTGAATGACTTTGGGGCATATATGGCAGGAAATTAGGAGCAGAAGAATATTTGGACTCAGTATTTCGGTAACATAAGAGTCAGGTATAACGGGTTCTATGAAAAGCTGAAAACACCTAATCCTGTAGATACAGGTGGCGACACATTTCCTAAAAACTGGATTGAAGAAATTTATTCCGATATGTCGGGAAACCGTCCCAAGTCCTGAAGAATTTAAAGTGAGAAATATGGAAAAGGGACAACATCGCAAACGTTGGGTGAGCGGACTCGCACCCCTGCTGTTTTGCCTTCTGTTCTTACTTTTGTCAGAGGTTTCGGGTTGCGCTGAGTCTCGCGAGGAAAAGTCGAAGCGTGTTGACGCCTTGGGTGAGCGCGTAAGAACCGGTGAGGACGGCGTAGAGGCGCTTGCTGAACTTGTCAGGATTGCGCACTCTAATGATAGCTTTGCTGCGTCTCGTGCTACGGGTGTTATCGGAACGTTGGGTGAATTGGCAGCGCCAGCTGTTTCTGAATTGGTGTTACTGTTGGGTTCGGAAGATGGGTACGTTAGACGCGAGGCTGCACTTAGTTTGAGCCGACTTGGACCAACGGCCGCACCCGCGCTCGATCGACTCGCACAAGAGGTGCGCGATGCAAGTCCAGGTAACGATTCTACGTGGTTTTCTGCACAGACGATCGGAAACATCGGAGGAGAAGGGGTCAAGTATTTGCCGCTCCTTCGTTCAAAACTTGGAAGTGGCCCCTCTCAATTTGATGATTGTTTGAATGCCGCGATAGATCAGCTTGAGAAGGAACTGGGTGACTCAGATATCGGGGAAAGTAAAGGTGAAGGGGGGCATTGATTGGAGAAGAAAAGGGTGTCCGGAATTTTTTGTCTCCGCCGGGTGCGCCGGGCATCTTGCCCGGGCCTGGCTACGGTTTCGACTCCCTGAAGCCCACGACTACCAGAAGATACTTGGGCTCTGATTCCAGAGCAGCAGAAACCAGTCTGCCCCTGGCTGCTTGATTGCCTAGTTGGGCATTTCTCAGCTTCCCAGACACGGGCCAGAGGCACCGTGGCACAAAGAGAGGTTTCACTAGGCAGTGCCACCTGCCCGAGGACTCCCTGATGCCTCATGTTGCCCCATTGCCGTGGCCCTGTTCATGTCTGTGTCAGTAACTCGCCTGGTATTTTGCACACATGCATCACCACGATAAATTCTCGCACTATTCATTTTTCTGAAAAAAAGTAATACTGGTATTCGCAATGCCAGGACGTACCTATTACCCGTGTTAAGGACCCAGTTCAATGAACAAGCGATATGCAGCATCGCATCTCTTGCGAGGCAACACACACTCATACTGGAGTGGCGGGCAGAAGCCGATTCACGGAACCACTTTTAGCTGTCTATTCCATCTTGCAACGCATTGCCAGTTGCTTCGGCAACTGAGCTTAAGAGCATGCATCTTCTTGATCGGCTATGTTGTTGCTACCACTCTAGCGCCTCTCCCCTTTTCCCTGGCGGTAGACCTCTCTTCTCGTTGCCATGTACCGATTAGCGGCCACGTCGAATACATGCGAACTACAGTCAGAGAGGTCGAAGGCATTACCTTCACTTCGATTGAAGATGTCATAAAGTTCTACGAAAAGTACGAGTCATTGAGAGTCCAAGAAACGAAGCCATCGTGGGAGTTTTTGGATAAGCTTGACTTACGCCTTCTGGAAATGCCGCAACCAAAGATTCCACAAGGCATTAACCCTTTAAACGTTCCTAAACAACGGCCTTGGATTCGCACCGAGATCTATTTTGACGGAAGTAGCAAATCCATTTCTGAGTACTTCGCAAATAACGAAATACGCCAAGTCAAGACCCCTCAAGGTGCCGCATCTATTATCTATCAGGGACAGGCAAAGCAAATTACCCGTACAACGGGAAAGGCAATCCAATCCAGGGAAGGCGTCGCAGAGTTGTTTTCGCGATCGGACGCTTGGTTCAACGGGAACGCAACTCAAAGACAGGTTGGAAACTTCACGATGTATTCGATTGACAGAGGTGTGGCAACACAGCACTTCCTCATACACCCGAATAAAGACTCAATTTTCGCTCGCGTAACTACAAAGAACTCGACAGGTAAGCCTCATATAATTGCATTTCATTTTGATCATCGCGAGGCAGAAATTCCAGTACCACATAGCGTTCCATCCCTCACTTTTGAATTACGAAAAACATCGTTGCCAAATCGTTGGAACTGCAGAGTCTATTTTATCACTCAATGTGAGCTAGATATTCCGATAGCCAATTCTAAGTTTTTCGTTTCTGCCATTCCCGGCGACACGTACATTGAAATCGACCCTATCAATGGAACGACGGATGTCCAAAAGATCAGCAAGCCATACTCAGATATACTGATTAAGCAATCACCCAAGATTGCCCAATAGGACACAGCCCCCGCCATTGAGGTCTGCGCCACGAATCCAAGACGGGCGACCAACAGAAGCCCCTCTTGGATTCGTGGCAAATCGGTCCGTTGCTATGTTGGATTACCGGCGCAGACATCAATAGCCTGACTGGCGGGGATCACTGGAGCATGAGGGGATTGTTAGTGATGGCCAATATTATAGTGATTGCTGCCATTGCGTTCATTGTATTGCATAGAAGGATCTCCCAGTAGGCACCACTGCAACATCGCTATGCCCCGGCTGCTCCGGGCATCCTGCCAGGGTTTGGATACCGTTTCGATCCTCTCAAGCCCACGACTGCTAGAGGCAAACCGGCCACGGATTCCAAAGCAGCAGAAACCAGTCTGACTCTGGCTGCTTGATTGCTGGTTGGGCATGTCTCAGCTTCCCAAGACACGGGCCAGAGGCACCGTGGCACACCGAGAAGTTTCATTAAGCAGTGCCACCCGCCCGCAAAGGGAATGCTATGAGAGAGAAGAATCCACCGGGTGCCCCGGGCATCTTGCCCGGTCTTGGGATGCCGTTTCGCATGCCTGAAGGCTAAGAGTGCTAGAAGATGCTGGGCTCTGATTTCAGTGCAGTAGAAACCAGTCCGACTCTGGCTGGTTGATTGTCTGGTTGGGCATGTACCAGCTTCCCAAGACACGGGCCAGAGGCACCGTGGCACACAGAGAGATTTCATTCGCCAGGGCCACCTGCCCGCCCCCTCGAACGTAGCCGGGGGCGGGGCAATCGCCAAGGAAACTGGACGCCCTCGACTTTCTAGTTCTCTCTTTTGTGTTTGCTAATCTTCTTTGAACTCCAAACTTCAGAGATTGAAAGTTCGCGTGCCTCCTCTCGTTGGTAGCAATCTTCTATAACGTCTTGGAAGACACGATTGATGGCCGACACCCACAAAGGGATGTATATCGTGTCTAGTCCGTTTGATGCCGCAAAAAACTCATTTAAAACGTGTCGCGTGTCTTGAATCACTGGAAGCAGGTAGAACAGTTCAGGCCCTTCTGGCTCAAAGATGCCAATTTCTAGCATAAGATTGAACAATGGTTCGGAGTCTCTTATTAACTGCACTTTCGCATCAATTTCGGCTTTTACTTCAGCACTCTCGTTGCGTTTGTATTGGTAGCGTCTTTTCGGATCACAGGCCAAGGCGAAAGCTACTTTCAGGTCGATCTTATCTAGCGACCTATCCCAGAGTCTATTAATGATATTGCTAATCTCCTGCGACTTTAGGCGACGGATAAACTCGATTATTATCATCCGTCGAGAATGAAAGTGCAGTGTTTCGTCAAGTTCAAGCCTATCTATATGTGCTTGTGTCGACTTTGCTAGTTCGTCCCGTTGATGGCTAAACTCAAACGCTTGAAATACGATCGCCAGGACCGCCGCGAGCATTGCCACTCCAGAGAACCATGCATTCACAGATCCAAAGGCGTCGCCCTGCTGTGCAATTTGCTCCAGACCTTTTGATTCATCAATATGCCGCTGACTCTGTTCAAGAATCATACTGCGATTCATCTCAACGACTTGCCACCATTCATATCGAATGTAACAAAGTACTGCGATGCCGAGAGTCGCTATTACGAGGTAAGACTTCCATCTGTTTAGCCAGTTCAGTATTGGCCACAAGTACTTCTTGTCGATGTCTTCCACGCCGAGAATCCCCAAACCAAAACAACAAAATCAGTGGCCCTATTCTCGTTCGGGGAAAAGAGGAATCAAGCCGGGTGCCCCGGGCATGTTGCCCGGGTTTGGATGTGGTTTCGATTCTCTGAAGCCCACGGCTACTAGAAGAAGCTGGTCTTTGAAACTCAGAGAAGCAAATCCCTTAGTCGACCTTCGCGCGCCGCCAGGCGCTGGGGGTTACGTCGCGCATTTTGCGGAAGGCGCGGTAGAAGGTTGATAGTTCGGCGAAGCCGCATTCGAAGGCGATCGAGGTGATGGGGCGGTCGGTGTTTTCGAGCAAGCGGCAGGCGTGCTCGACGCGGAGCTCTTGGACGTAGTTCAGCCAAGTTTGGCCGGTGATACCACGGAACAGCTGCGTGAAGCGGCGGCGGGGGATGCCGATACTATTCGAGGCGTCGTCGATGGTGGTCGCTTCGAAGAAGTGCGTATCTAAATGGCGAATGTAGGCGGCCATCTCGTCCACGCCCGGTTCTTGCGACAAATCGGCCATGCCATCCGACTTGGCGACCTGATGGCAGGCGATCAGCGAGAGAATCTCTAGCCCGTTGGAAACCATTGCCAACGGGGTGAGCGGGCTGTTCTGTAGTTGCTGAAAGAGTAGCCGTCTCAGGCGACGTTCAATCCGCTGAGCAAAGTGAGTCTGGCGAGGCAACAACCCCAAGGGAAGCGAGGCGATCGCTTCGGTATCGAACGCCAAAAGCGAACGATGAATGCACAGCACGTAGCACGAGATCGGCGAATTGGGGGAATCTTCCACTCGGTTACGGCGGCCAGGTAAAACGACCACCATGTCGCGCGGGGCAACCTCGTACGTTTCGTCCCCAACATGGGCTTTGCCGTTGCCGGCAATGACGTACAGTACTTTGACGAAATCGTGGACCCGAAATTCCATTTCGAATTCAGGGCCATGATGACTCTCTAAGATCAACACTCCCCACGACGGGAGCGTCTCGTCTAAAGCGCGGTTTGTAAGCGAAGGGGACAAGTTCACCGTGGGCCCTACCCGGGTCGAAGGAGAGTTTCTCTCCCTTATGAATTATTGATCTCTACGCAGGCAATCTTAATCAGGTCAGGTGTTTTACCACGAATTCCGGGGCTTCTGTTAGCCGTCATCGCTCGGCTGATAGCGTAATTCTTCATAAAATCGTGACTACTATACCCCAGAATTGGTGATCAATAAAACATCTGGAGCCCAATTTAGCCAAGATAAATTCAACGAAAACACAAAAAAAGCGTCGTACCCAGGTTGGATACGACGCTTTGGTTGTTTCGTTTGGCGGACCGAGGCGGCTTACAGGGCCGTGGGGGTCGGGCCGACCGGGCCTGGCAGGTCTTCTTGAATGTTGCCGACGCGGTGCAAGTGGTTGTGGTCGATGTAGATCACTTCGCGGGCGTCTTCATCCCGAATGGTATGCGGGAAAGGCCAGCCAACTCGGGTCACTTCGGTGTAATAAACGGTACACTTGTAGTGAGCGTGGTGCAGTTGAACCGGACCAACCAGGGGCATCACTCGCGGAGGATCGACATAGTCGGCGATCTTTTCCTTGGTGATTCGCACGTTGTTACGTTGAACTTCGTGCAGGAAGGGCATGCCGCCGTTGACTGGGTGCGAACGTTCCAGCGACCGCATCACTTCGTCGTCGCTCGGAGGATCCAACGCCACATGGGGAGCTCCCGGAGCAAGTGGGCCCAAGACTGGGGCTCGCTCGTACCGTTCGTGGTTGTGGAACTGGTCTTCCTTCATCTGCTGATAGTACGGGGTAACCGGAATGGGAAACAGCAGCGGGCCAAGGTAAGGGCCTTGGGTCGTACAGCCAGTGCTACCAATTGCAGCCAATCCCACACCCAAGATCAAGCTGAGCTTCAGAATGCTTCGTTTCATCGTTTTCCTCAATGGCTTCCAGGGCGTTTATAGGGCTGGGCCCCTATTCGTTCGACCCGCCGGAGATCCACTTCTCTCCACGAAGTGGGCACTTATCTGTTGATTAGTTATCGTGTGAAGCTGTAACAAACTTGCGGCTTTTTCCGCCTGGCGCGAAATTTCCAGCAATACCATCGCTAGCAACGCATCACACTTTGCTGGCATGGCTGTTAAGCCAGCCAAATCAGGCAAAGAGCACAAAAAAAGCCTTCGCCAAAACTGGCGAAGGCCTGAGAGAACTCCCCCTGGAGGATGTTTCGTTCGCAAGCAATGTGCGAAGCGATTCTCCTCGCTGCCTAGAAGGCGTTGTGACGACGAGCTTTGAAGTCGAGCGTCCACCAGCCGTCTTTCCATTCCATTTCGACCTTACGCCATCCCAGCGGGACTTGGGGGTAAGGATAGAACGGACCGATGTAAGGCCAAGCTTGTGGCGAGTACTGACGCGGATAGGTCACCGCGGCGTAGTTCGGGTAGGCCGCATAGGCTGGCCAAGCGTAGCCAGGCATGTGCGGGTGATCGTACCGAACGGGACGATAGTAGCCACCTTGTCCGTACTGGGCCGGATAGTACACTGGCGGAGCAACCATGGGCTGCTGAGCCATGTTGCCACGAGCGTTGGTGTTGGCGGCAACCTGGTAAGCAGGCTGCATCGCTGGCATCGGCCGAGCTTGCTCGGATGCCGGAACCGGACGAAGCTGACGCAGCGGAGCGGCAGGCGTGGGCTGGTTGGCCATCACGCTTTCGTCGGCAGCCGGACGTTCGGCACTAGCCGGCTGAACTGGCGAAAAGCTGAAATCGCCTTGTGGCTCTAAAGCCACTTCTTCAAAAGCTTCCTCGGTCAAATCGGCGGCAGCCAATTCGCGAGGAGCCGAAACAGGTTCGGCCGGAGCTTCCAATTCAGGAGCGGCGACCGTATCCCCTTCAATCCGGATACCGTCCACCACACGCTGGACACCGGAAACACGACGTGCGATATCAACCGCAACATCATGCTGAGCCGGATTCGAGACGTGGCCTTCCAGCCAAACGACTCCTTCCTCGACTCGCAAGCCAATGTTGAAGCCCTTCAGGCTACCTTCGGACTTCTTGGCTTTAAGCTGGTTCACGATGGACTGGGTAATTTCTGCATCCCCACCCATAGCGATCGCGGGCAGGGCCATCATGGCCGCAATCATCGCGAATTGAAATAGACGTGACATCGTCCCCCTCCTAGGAATATTCTCTTCACGCTTAACGTACTGCGATCCGATCCGGCCCATTTGTTACTGGGAACAGCTGGGGCCAAAATCTGTTAGCAATCCGCTGGATCGTCTAGCAATAGCGCAGAAACCGATCACAACGGTCCTGCCTTCCCTTAATTCGGCTAACGATTGGCCCGAAAGGCAGTGTTTTTTCGATTTTGACACTTAAAAGGGACGAATCGACAACGGTTTAAACAACAGTCAAGATCAATCGGCGCATAAAAAAAGCCCCCACGTGGTGTGGAGGCTTTTCATCTATCGGTGGTATCACCTTATTAGTGATGCTTTGGGCTACGGGCCGACTTGAAGTCGAGGTACCAGTAACCGTCGTCCCATTCCAAGGCCACTTTCTTCCAACCTGGTGGAATCTGTGGGTACGGATGAAACGGGCCTGAGTAAGGCCAAGCCGCCGGAGCATTCGTCCGCGGGTAATCCATCGCACCGAAGTTAGGATTCGGGGCGTACTGTGGATAGGCATAGCCTGGCAGGTTCGGCTGATGGTGATGCTGGAACATCCCATGATGCCGTTGCTGCGGAGGGCAATAAGCACCACCGTAAGCCTGACCTGGCATGGCGGCATTGTAGTTCACCAGAACGGACTGGGAAGGAACGCCTTGCGGCATGCCTTCTTGCGACAGCCCTGTCGCTGGCACAGCGAAGGCGCCAAACACCAACGCGAAATAAAGGACTGACAAACGCATCGCATTCTCCCGAAATTGCGCGGCAAAGTATTGCGCTGTTCCGAGCACTTCCAGGCAGACGCTTACCAACCGCGGCACGCGCGATCTACCATCGCTCGGGTCATAGACATAAGTTGACCTAGCAAGGTGTTTCGGCAGATCGACCCGTCCGACCGAAGGAAATTTTCCAATTCTGCCAGTCGTAGCACAAATTCCGGCCAATTGGTCTGTACCCCCCAGCCAGCCCACGCCCCCTCAGCAACCGGCAAAGTCTACGCAAACAAACCAGCTTCACAAATCGAACGCAGGGCAGGGGAAGCCAGCCAGCAGTCAACCTTCCACCCTACGCCCCGAACGTCGCAATCAAGCATAAATCGCCATCCAAGACGCGAGCCCAAGAAAAGCACGCGGGCCCATGGAGGTGTGCGTGAGGTATCTCGGTGGAACCGTGGAACCTGACCGGGTGCCCCGGGCATGTTGCCCTGGTTGGGCTGCTTGATTGCTGACGGACCATATCCCTGCTTCCCCAGACACGGGCCAGAGGCACCGTGGCACACCGAGAGGTTTCATTCGCCAGTGCCACTGAAGTGCCCCAAAATTCTGATCCACAGTTATAAGAGTTCGGGTTGGGTAAAAGGTAGTGCAGTCCCTCAATAACATGGCACGGTGTTGAATAGTCCAGTCGGCCCATTTCAGTCGAAATTGGGGTATTTTTCCCAATAGTGCTTTCTCATGTATTCAAGGGCATTAGCTGGTGTGCGTGTCATTTTATTCTCCACTACCCAGGTGGGGAAAAGCCCACGGTCTCCGCCAAGGCCAATCGTGTAATGGATTCTCATGGCCAACTCCCACGATAGCTCATGAGCAATGAAATTCTCGACATAGGGGATATCGAATCTGCGAAAATACTCGGCGATCATATCAGAGGAAGCACTTTCCGAGTGCCCAAAGTATTCCGTCAGGAAATACTCTGTTATTTTCAGGATGCAGGTACTCTCTGCGTCGAAGTCGTTTTCTGTTTGCCAGCTCATTTGACCAATCCCTCGTTGAACAAACGTATGGCCCGATCCTTCCAACTGCGGCAGGCAGGATGAAGAATGTTGCCTCCCAAGGAAGGAGCAACAAGGGGCTCCGCTTCCCATCGCCGGCCACCCCAGCGGTTCCAAGCATCGTAGGTTGCCATATACGAATTAGCTAAGTCATTCGGCTGCGGTATCGTGGTCATATCTCCCGCTGGATTGTACGCCGGTGTTGCCCAGGAAGTGCCGACCAACTCTGCAATATCGGTAATCTCATTCACATCATTCGATGTGCGGGTCTGATTCAGGTCCCAGGTTCCATCGCCGTTGGTGTCCTCCAGGTATTTCTGCCAGTTGCCGGTGGCATCCAATGACCAGCATTCGGCCATGGATTGGTTCGTGATGGCATCCTTCTGGGCATTCAGCGTACCTCGCGACATTTCTTTCAGGCGGTGAACTCCGTCGTAGTGGTTTAGCTCGTCGAAGGGCTGGCTCAGCGAATTGGCTACCACGTTTTGTCGCCAGGTGCGGTTGCTCGCGCGGTCGTAGCCGTACTTGATGCGGTCCACGTCGGCGGAGCTACCATAATCGTACCAACGGTTGTCTTTCACGCGTCCGAAACGGTCGAGACCGGAGTAGATGTCGCCTGTGTCGGCGTCATTAGAACTTGAGAGATCGACAAGCGTCCACTTGGTGTCAGGCTGCGTATAGTCGGCAATCACAAACCCTTGGCCGAAGGGAGAATCGACCGATTGGGCGGAGCCTCCCATGCCGAGATACGAATAATCGACTAGGTGGGTACTTGAGCCATCATCATCGATGAGCGAAGCAACCCGGCTGGCCGCGTCGTCCATCCCGTCGGCCGCGCCGTAATCGTACGTCAGCACCCGCCCGTTGGGATAGGTGAGCGTCGTCGGCCGGATCGTGTTGGCCGAACCGTTGGCGTAACCGTATTGGACTTTGGGAGAGGTTGAGATGTTCACGGCACCTCCGTGGGCCTGGTAGTCGGTGATCAGTTGGCTGAAATCATTGTAAGTGGCCTGCTGTCAAGAATCTGTCTGGCAAAGCAAAAATCCCTGGCATTTAACCAGGGCTTTTCAGTGTTTGCTGCTCGTGACTGAGATTCGCCTGTTAGGGATAGCTGGAAGGCACAGGCACACGGAAAGGGTTGTGTCGTCAGTGCCACCCCGCTGGAGCATTAGCAGCTCTTTCTATTATAGGCAAAATTTGAATCAGTCTTTCTTAGCTCTGTGGATTTGATGGTTCGTCATTTTGCTTCGCTAGACGCCTTGCTCTTCTCGCGTTCCGAAATGCGGAGATGCTAGCGCAAGCAAATAATATACTAACCGCCAAGAATGCCAGCATGCTTGTCATTCTTGAGTCTGTGATTGCAAGAGCCAAGGATCCGATTGCCATCACAAGTGCCACAAAACCAATTAGAGTTTGCAATCCAACGTCATTGAGGTAGCTGTCTTCTTTCATGATCACCTTTCACTTTGTATCTATTGTTTGGCTAGCACGGCAGTGGCACGTGAACATGGTCTCACGAGACCATAACTTCCGGAATTTCGATCTCGTCGGTTCGGCAAACCTTGCTAACGAGTCACTTCACGCCGGGTGCCCCGGGCATCTTGCCCGGGTTGGGCTACGGTTTCGATGCCTAGAAGCCTACAAACTGCGAGAGGAAGTTGCCAACGGAATCCAGAGCAGCAGCAATCAATCTGCCTCTTGGCTGCTTGCTCACTGGCTGGCCATGATCCAGCTCCCTAAGACACGGGCCAGAGGCACCGTGGCACACAGAGCGGTTTCATTAGGCAGTGCCAACCGCCCGAGTCCCCTCCGCTACTGTTCGAAAGTCGTGGGCTATCGCATATCCGAGAAGAGGGCTTAATACAGGTTTTAATTTGCCTTCGTTGGGTTACGTTATTGCTAACGCCAGTAATCGTTAAAGCAGCGGCAAGATGTATGTACGGGCTGATCCATCCTCGCAGTAATCTATTGGAGAATTTCCGTTCTTGTCCTGCACGCGAGTGTCAGCACCGCGTTCAATCAAATACCTTGCGGCACGTGTCTGCCTGCTTGATAACGCATGCAACAAGGCCGTTTTGCCTACCGAATCCTTTTCATCTAACTTGGCTCCACGATCTAACAAGATGCGGACTACATCCAAGGCCCCAGCGCGACTTGCCAGCATGAGCGGGGTCATCGCATCGCCCGCTCCGTCCTGGATATCGGCTCCAAGATCAAGAAGAAACTCCACAACTTCTGGCTGCCGCGAAGCTGCTGCCCAGCCGAGAAGCGTGTAACCATCTTCATTCGTTAATGCAGTTTCGTCGAATGAAATTTGGGAGACTCGACTCATGTTCCCTTGTTCGATTGATAAAAAGGGCTCTACCGTCTCACTCCAAAGCTGGATTGCCGGATCCAGCGGATAGTGGAGCCCCGCAAGAAATTGTTCAAAGTCTGTGCAGACAGATTCGATATCCCCTTGTTCGTGGTTATAAAGGCAGACCTCAGCGCTGGGACTCTTGAGATTGATACAAATCGGATTCCCTAAGCCATCATCTGCGATAACTAGCATCGATTTAGGGAGCTTCCACGAATAGACTTTTCTTCTAGCCCCAAGATCCAGATAGTCGAATGTTGCGTTGAGAGAATAGAACAGACGAATACCCAATTCGGCTTTATAAGGGCCAAAGCAGACATCAACAGGAAAGCTGCCTCCATTGGTAGTCATCAGAAAGTTGCGGTAAGACAAAGGGATTTGCAGTTTGAATTGCTTTTCAAACTTTGTGATATCGGTATGAGAAGCAGAAGGAAATGAATCTTGAATTCTTGGAATGGGTGTCATTGTCTAATCACGACCTCCTTCAAATTGAAATCCTGCGCCGGGTGCCCCGGGCATCTTGCCTGGGCTGGCTACGGTTTTGATTCCGAGCCCCCTATTACTGCAGCAGGCAACAGATTCCCGAGACGCAGTAATCAATTGAACTCCCCACAGCTTGCTCACTGGCTGGCCATAGTCCAGCTCCCTAAGACACGGGCCAGAGGCACCGTGGCACACCGGGAAGTTTCATTAGGCAGCGCCACCTGGCCGATTTCATAGGGCAGAATTGAGCCATTTCACGGAAAGGGTTCCGTAGATAGTTGCTACTCGCCTTATGTGTTGCTGAGATACCAGTATTTGTCGACCTTTACGAAGGTCAACGATTTCTTGCCGTCGATTTCCTGCTTGAAAACGAAGTTGGCCTTCGTCCCTGCGGCATCCAGTTTGGGCTTGGTTCCTTCGATAGCCTTAAGGGCTTTGAGTACTCGTGCGGCTTTTCGCTCGTTAAAGCTATTGACGAATTCATCCATGGATTTGCGAGCCGTGATCATTTTAAGATCCGCAGGGCTCACAAACTTTGTCAGGAACTCTTCGTACTGCTCCGCTTCCAGAAGGCGAATTCCTTCAGGGATGGCGGTCGCGAGTGTCTCGCGCGGGTCCGCTGCGGCATCTTCCCCCCAGGCCACCGCAGCGAAAGCAAGTAAGAGGAAACTAACGAGCGATAGGCGGATTGACGGCATAAAAGAACCCCTGCGAAAGAAAATAGACAAATCCGTTTATTGATGTCTGCGCACGCAATCTAACATCGCAGCAGACCGATTTGCCACGAATCTGGGGCTTCCGTTGGTCGCCCCTCTTGGATTGGTGGCGCAGACCTCAATAACGTTCAATATTGAACTGGCTATACCAATACGCAAGAGTCTACTGGCGGTATCTGTCCGTTGCAAACTTTGACGGAGAGTGCCCAACAACCGCAGAGTGCTCCCTCGAAGCACCAGAATTTGCCGGCACGCTTGCTTGCCAGCGACGATTGCCCAGCGAATTAGCAAAACAGGTTAACCGGCCCACCCAGGCAAGATGCCCGTTGGCCCCCGTAGGAAGAAGCTTGAGCTACCCAAGCGATTCGTCTTCTGCCCATGCCTCTATCCGCCGGGTGCCCCGGGCATCTTGCCCGGGTTGGGCTACGGTGTCGTTTCGTAGAACCCTACAACCGCGAGAGAAAGTTGCTAACCGACTCCCCGGACGCAGCAAACAATCGAACTCCTGGCTACTGAATTTCGGGCTGACGATGTCCCTGCTTCCTAAGACACCGGCCAGAGGCACCGTGGCACACAGAGCGGTTTCATTAAGCAGTGCCCCCGCCGAAACAGCGGGTTAACGCAGTTTGCGTTGCGTTAAATGAAGGTTTTATGAATTCACGCAAGAGGCGGTTGTTAGCACTTCCGCACCGGCGATAGCACTGGCTAGACTTTGCCAAATACTTTCTAGGGTAAGCATCTTGTCGGTGGTTACCTTCGCAATTTTTAACAGCGACTAATAGCTTGGTGCATCCCCTCTTTCACGGAGAACGAGGCGTGTCCAGGCTTCCCATTCATGTGCTGAATAGGTATTTGTAGTGCGTAAAACATTGGTTACCCGGAGTGGTTTCACCCTCGTTGAATTGCTGGTGGTTATCGCGATCATTGGTGTCCTTATTTCGCTGCTCTTGCCGGCTGTGCAACAAGCACGTGAAGCGGCTCGCAGAATGCAGTGCCAGAATAACTTGAAGCAGATCGGTTTGGCGCTGCACAACTATCACGGCACTTACAACAAATACCCTTCCGGCAATTACGGAATGGTGAATTCGGCGGGCACCAAGTACTACGGTCACGGCTGGACGTGGCAGGCAAGTATTTTGCCATTCATCGAACAAAAGACATTGTCCGATGCGATCACCGGGCCCGATGGATTCGGTAACGAAAAAGGCGATCAAAACACCGGCAGAACTCAGATCCTGAAAGCAACCATTATCAACATGCTATGGTGTCCTTCGCAGCCCGATGTCACCAATGGCGCGCAAAAAAATGGGTACCAGCCGTCCAATTACAATGGCAACATGGGTACTCATATCGGTGCTTCTGGTGACAACTGCAAAGGCGGGAGCATTTCGACTCTCTCCGATATGATGACGAATGAGTGGGGCTGCATGAATGGGGACGGCATTTTCTACGTAGACAGCAAAACCCGGTTTGCAGACGTGAAAGACGGTTTGTCCAACACGATCGTCGTTAGTGAAGTCCCTGATTCAGGCGGCGACACAATGGGCCATTTCTCATCTGGCTGCGACCGACGTGCCGTGTTCTCTGGTGGTGCTGACGGCAATCCGCCCAGCGAGATGACGGAATACTTAATCGCAGCGGAAGGCAACGACCCGATCAACGGCGGCAGCGAAGAGGCAGCCGGTAGCTGGCACCCAGGCGGAGCCAACTTCTGCATGGGAGACGGCAGCGTTCGCTTCCTTTCGGAAAACATGGACATGAAGACCTACCAGGGCGTTAGCACCCGTGCAGGTGGCGAAGTCCTGAAGGATTACTAATCCTTAAAAGTCTGCGGAAATGAACCAGCGCCGCCGCACACCTTGCAGCGGCGCGGTTGCTGACTGAATTCTCGATAATCATTCAATACACATTCTGCGAGTTCTCTAGTGAAATCGATACAAGCTGGCTGCTGGACGATAGCCTTATCGGTCATCTTTCTCAGCGTAACCGGCTGCGGCGGGACGAGCGATCAACCAGACCTCGGCCAAGTAACCGGAACCGTCACGCTGGATGGAAAGCCGCTGAGTGACACGGCGATTGTGTTTTACCCCGACAGTGGTCGCCCGGCCCGGGGCCTTACAGACGCCGAAGGGAAATACGAGCTGATCTATATTCGCGATACGCGAGGAACCAAGCTGGGACACAACCGCGTTGAAATCGCCCCGAGCGAAGAAGCGGAAGATGAGGACGAAGAGGAAACAGACGAGGACACCCCCCAGGTCAAACGTCCCGCCAAATCCAAAAAGCCCAAAATTCCGGCCCGGTATAACACCAAGACCGAATTAGAGGCAGACGTGAAGCCAGGCGATAACACCTTTGACTTCAAACTAGAGTCGAAATAACCCGAGCGACTCTGCCAGGGCGAGGCCTGCTGGCCATTGGCCTGACCCCAAAAATCCATTTCTGCTACTCGCCGTTTCTGTAACTTCCATCCCGGTTGACTGAGCCGGGAACAGGTCTTCAGGCAGAGTTTTGGGGTTCACCGGTTTAATAGAGTGTGCAGCGGTTACCAGGGTGGTTGAATCGCTGCCGCCGTGCAGGTGCCGATAAAGCGGCAATACCTAGAGCTTGAGCTAGAAACCGTATCGCCAGCTAATCTGCTTGCTGAGACGCGATAGCATGCAGCTGCTCGACTTCGTCAACGATTGCTAACAAGCGTTGGCCGAAGGGTGTTAAGCGGTATTCAACCCGTGGCGGAATCTCGGGGAAGTTCGTTCTCTCGACGATTCGATATTCAACCAGCCGCTTGAGTCGCTCGGAAAGCACTTTCGCGGAAATGTCTTCCAGGGCCCTTTCTAGCTGGCCTGGCCGTTGAATACCTTCGCCGATTCGGCGCATCAAAGCGACCATGTAACGGCAGCCCAGGCACTTTTCAAAAATATCGGTGGTGTCCATAAGGCCATATTCGCATAGTCGTCCTGAAAAGTAAGTACCCCACAAATTTGTTCCCAGTTGCTCGATCACGATCAGCCCCGGAGTATGAAAGCAAATTCAACCGCTACTTCGGAGGTACCTCGATGCATCTGCTACACATTGATTCCAGCCCACGCCAGGCCCGCTCTCACACACGCCAACTTACCGCTTCGTTTATTGAAAAGTGGCGAGCTTGCAGCCCGCACGATACGGTTACCTATCGAGACTTGGGCCTGAACCCGCTCCCTCATGTCAGCGAAGAATGGATAGCGGCCGCGTTCACTCCTGCCGAATCCAGGACCGCTAACATGCAAGCCGCGTTACGCCAGAGCGATGAGTTGGTAGACGAACTACTGGCGGCCGACCTGATTGTGGCCGGAATACCGTTTTACAATTTCGGCATGCCGAGCGGCTTCAAAGCCTACGTTGACCAAATCGTGCGGATTGGTCGCACATTCGCTTTTGATCCCCAGCAACGAGATTCCCCTTATACATCGCTGGTAAAGGGAAAACGCATGATCGCTTTGATCTCGCGAGGAGACGGCGGCTACGAACCAGGCGGCCCTAACGAAGCGATGAACCACCTCGATCCGCACTTACGCACCGTGTTCGGCTTTATCGGCATTACCGATATCGAAATCGTCGCGGCTGAAAACGACGAATGGGGAGGCCCAGCCCTAGAAGCTTCGCTGCAAAAAGCACTCGAAAAAACGCGACAAATCGCCGCCCATCGCACTCCCGCTTTCTAATCCAGAGCAGGGAAGGGGGGCTTTAGTCGCGATGCGAACCATCGCTAGGTGCCGTCTCGACGCACCCGAGTTTGCGGCACGCTTGCCAGCGGCAAAAGCCCAGTGAAGCAGCAACCGGGTAAATAGTCTCACCCGAACAAGATGCTCGGGGCACCCGAGGGGAGAAGGTTTACAGTCAAGCTGGCCCCAGTAGATTCCCTGTGTGCCATCACGCTCGTTGATTCGACTTCTCACTTAGATATGCCGCGTCGGCTGAGTGGGCCTCGGCTCGAAGACACACAGCACGGCTAGCACGACAAAGACAATCGCCCCGGCCAGCCAGAAGCCTGAGCCGCTGGTGATTTCGTGGACCAGGTGAACGGTCATTACCAGGAAGCAAGTCACCGAGCAAACCTGAGCCAATTGCTGATTGTGAGCGTCGCGGGCAAAACGCAACCACGCCACACTAGCAATCGCACACAAATAGATCAGAGCCGCAAACCACCAAACTTGTAGTGGCACGTAAAATGGAAACATCCGCTTTCCAATCCTTGGAAGTATTCTTCGAATTCCTTTCGAGAAGGCCAGGTTTTACTAAAGTCGAGGCATTCCCACCAGAGGAATCCGCTGCTTCGCACAACGAAAAAGGGCACATCCCGAACCACGAGAAGTGCCCTTAAGTTGTTATCGACATTCATCGACCAAAACTATTTGATCAACTTGCCGAGCTCGTCATCCAATTGCGAGATGTGCAAGCCACGGCTAATCACTGTCCCGTCTTTGCCGATCAAAATCATCGTTGGCAGCGTCAGCACGCCCATATCCAGGGCATACGGACTGTCGAGGCCGCCATCTTCGTACAGTTGCGGCCAGGGCAAACGATTGGCCGTCAGAAATTGACGTACTTCCGCTTCGCCTGAATCGAGACTAACACCAACCGGCTGAAAACCACGCGCCCCATATTTGGCCTGGAGTTCGCGAATCGTCTTCATGTCTTCAATGCACGGCTCGCACCAGGTGGCCCAGTATTGAATCAGCACGACCTTTCCCTTGAGGGTAGACGTGTCCAACTTCTTACCGTCGACCGTCGTGCCCCGCAGGACGTACGGCTTGCCCACGGCGTCTAAGCGGCGGATTGCCCCTTCGGCTTTGTCACCTAGCGTGCTGCCAGAAAAGTCGCTGCGGATGCGGGCATACCACTTTTTGGCATCCTCTTCCTCACCCGCAAATTCGTGCGCGATTGCCAACTGCATCATCGCTTCGGCAGCATCGGCACTTTTGGGGTAGGTGTCGATGAAGCCTTCCAGCTTTCCGAGCCAGGCTTCCTGAATCTTGGTGTAATCGGCCTTCGGATCGGTGAACTGCTGCGTATAGGCCGCACTCATTTCACGGAAGCGAACATAAGCTGCCAAGTCAGACTTAGGCACTTGCTTCTCGATATCGTCGGCTAGGGCCTGTAGCTGACCAATTCCCTGGGTCAGTTCGCCTGTTTGAATCCCACCACTCAGGGCGTCGGCCAATTGCTTGATCCAGTTCTCACGCATTTCCGGATCTTTGGCGGCCCCGATCACCTTTTTAATGACATCGATTCGCTGCATCGCCAATTGTTCGCGCTGCTGCGGGCTGGTCGCTTGGGCCATTTGCTGGTCGATCTTTTCCAGCTGATCCAACAACTGCTGCATTTCAGCCCCCATGCCCACATTACCAGGCACGGCAGACGAAGCACCGTTGTAGCTAACCGAGAAAAACGAACCCTGAGGGGCTGTCGCCACGTCAGCGGAACCAGCGCTACCGCTCGGGGCACCGATTAAACGCCAAGTATCACCAATCCGGACCAACGTTCCCAGTTCGACCTGACCATGCTGTCCGTCGGTTTCGAGTACGGCGATCGCGTTTTCGTAAACAATCAGATCTTGAGAAACCCCTTCGGTGCCCGCCGGTACGATGCCTGGCCGGGTAGCCCCAAAGTGAACCCAATTGGTGCTCTTATCAATCGCCTTCTGGGCGCGGGCCCAAGCGACGAACGCTTCTTCGCTGTTGGCGACCTTATCGGTAATGTCTTTGGCCCGCTGACCGGTCAAACCGAGCGATTTGAGCTCTTCCTGGGTAGGAATCAGCGAGAGAAAGCGATCGACATCGCCAGTTTTGGCGGCTTCGACCAGTTCCGACGAGACTTCTTCGGCGGAAATCATCTTCCACCCATCTATTTTGCCATCTTCGTCAACATCGACACCCCAGCGGGTTCCAGCCATCCCCAGCCAGCGATACTGGTCGGCTTTACCGTTGAAGTCGCTATCGACGTCGCGATAGACTTCGACGCCATCTTTAAAATACGACCACTGATCGACCTTTTTGTCGTCGTTCGTGTCGAGAAACACACGTAAACGCTCGCCATTAGCACCGGTGACAACCCAGCCGGTGGCATTGCCGATCTTTTCAGCGGCAATCGTACACTGAGCAATTTGTTCTGCACCGGGCCGTTGGAACTCGACATCCGGTTGAATAGGCTGCAACTTCAGGGCTTGTTCTGCGGTCGGTCCTGCCGCAAATGCAGCCCCCCCACTTAAAGCCGCCAACCCCAGGGCCATCGCCCATCGAGCCGTATGACTCTTCATTCCACACATCCTTGTCTCTAAATAGTGTCGCAAAAGCTGACAGCAACTCGTTCATTGCATGCGATAGCTAAGCCAGATTATCTACAAAAGGGCGAATGAATTCACCCTCAGTTTTTTTAAACCTGATATGGGCGTTTTCCGCGAACATTCCCCGTGTTTTCGGGTCCTTTACCCCAGAACCTTACCTATACGCGAAGAATAATCGAGCGGTTCTTACACTTTTCGGCAAACCCCCGTTTGACAGATTGGTAAGCCTCGCTAGAATTTGCTACTTCCCGTTGAGGCAATGGTCTCAACAAGGGGGCACATAGCTCAGTTGGTTAGAGCGCGTCGCTGATAACGACGAGGTCCCAAGTTCGAATCTTGGTGTGCCCACTAGACAACCTTAGAAGCGTATTCTAAAGTAGTCGATCCCAAGAAGGGGGCTGTAGCTCAGTTGGGAGAGCATCTGCTTTGCAAGCAGAGGGTCGCAGGTTCGATCCCTGTCAGCTCCACTTTCGAGGCCAATGATCTGCGTCAGATCGGCCTCGAAAAAATCTCTCGAAAGTTTTTTCGAGGGGCCCTTTACAAAGCGAAAACGCCGAGTAAACTTTGACGCTTCCCAGTTACGAAACACTTCACTGGTCGCAATGAAACGGAGTTCATTCAACTCTCTTTCATTCCGCTCAGCGGAGTAAGACAAGGCCTTCAAGCCGAGTCTTTTTGATCTTTGACAATTTGGTTGGTAGATGGCATTTTGTGTGACGAAGTGCTGTTTGATTGAGTTGCTTGTCGCTTGACGAGTAACGCAACGAACAAAGCTTTGTCGCCTAAAAACGATGCAATTTC